>NZ_JAYGHP010000010.1 GCF_034932065.1 Crocosphaera sp. UHCC 0190 | reverse complement strand
GGTTATCTGTTTTATGCAAAAAAGTTAAGTTATATATTGACTCCGCAACGGTTCGGTTTATTTGTTGGTCGCCATTCATCCCCAACTTTTTGAGAAGATGGGGTATTCTGGCGACATTGGGATAAAAAAGATACTATACTTATCTAAATCTTGGCAATATCTATAATCACGGATATGGGAAAGTTTAATTAGCTTTTCGTTCCGCTATTCTCAGCTTTGCAGAACGAGAACGGGGATTTTTAGCCTGTTCTTCTGGTTGGGAAATTAGAGGCTTTTTAGTAATAATAATTAACTCAGGAGAGTCCCGAAAGGCATATTTAACGATACGATCTTCAAGACTATGGAAACTAATAATGGCAATATGTCCTCCTGGTTGTAACCAATGGGGGGCTTTTTGCAGAAATTTCTCTAAAGATGATAATTCATCAAGTTCTGTGGTGGTGTTAAAAGGGCGTTTTTGCACAAGATGACGGGCCAGAGGACGCGCTCGCCTTTCTTCCCCATAGCGATAAAAAAGATCGGCCAGGTCTTTTTCTGACCAATAATTAATAATATCTTGCGCGGTAAGGGACTGTTGACGATCCATTCGCATATCTAGGGGAGCTTCATGGCGAAAACTAAAGCCCCTCTCTGGTACATCAAATTGAGGGGAACTGACCCCTAGATCCGCAATAATTCCCGAAAATTCTGCTTCTTGTCCTGAATAGTCCGCAAAATTTCCCTGCCAAAATCTTAATCTATCTTCCCCGAAGTGAGAGAGAGTCTCTTGGGTAGCGGCGATCGCCTCTTGATCTCGATCAATTGCGGTTACTCTGACATCAGGAAACCCTTCCAAGATTAAGCCGGTATGGCCGCCACGGCCAAGGGTAGCATCTAAATAATGACCACCTGGACAAATTTGTAAGCCAGAAATCAGTTCTTGAGACAAGACGGGAATATGGAGGAAAGGGGAGGTTATAGACTCAACCTTGCTTGTATTATTCATAGGAAAGAACCAGACTAGGATCAACCGGCCAAATACCAATATTCCGGTCTAAATTTTTTCTGGGGATCATAAGGAACTTATAATGCTTAAAATAATTCAAAAAAAAAGAAACCCAGGCGGGGATTTAGTTATTATTATATACTTGGCGGCTCAACGCATGGTGTTTATTCACTGTTCCCTCTTAAATTTGAACAGAACTTTGACTCGTTCTCTAATGTCTAGTTTACTAGCAATTCTCGGTATTCTTCATGGCTGTAATTTTGTTCCCATATTTTCCCCAAGAACTTCGCCGCCAGAGACAAACTTTAGTGATGAAGATATTACCAATTATGCCCAAACGGTGCTGAAGATAGAATTTCAGCGTCAAACCGCTTATCAGAAGATTGAGGAAATTATCGGTAATCCCCCACCGGAAATTGCTTGTGATCGACCACAGACTCTCAAACCGCTACCAACAGATGCCCAAAAAGTTGCGGTTGAATTTTGTAATCAATCCAAAAAGATTGCCCAAGAGAGCGGACTCACTTCAAATCAATTTAATACTATTACGGAAAGCGCGCAAAAAGACGAAACCCTGAAAAAACGCATTCAAAATGCTATGATCCGTATAAGACAGCCCCAGTAAAGAATCAGTAGAAAATGTTAAAAAAATGTGATTGAAAAGTCAAACTATATGAACCTATCCTGAGAATTGTAATTAATTGTAATTTATCAGTCTCTAAGTGTTGAAAATCAAGGCATATTAGAATAGAAGACTGTCTTCCCTTGTCTCTGGCCACCCAGTCCCCCATCTTAGCTCAATGCTTACCCTCCAACACTTTCTTCAACCGGTCCCTCTATGTCACCTGCCTGTGACTGTCCATCAGCTAATTAGCCAATTTCAATCAAGTCAGTATGATAGCGTTGTTTTGGTTAATGAGTATGAGATTCCATTGGGAATCATTTCCAGTCGTCAATTAATGCTGACTCTGATCGAACAGCCTCTGATCACACCCGATCAACTCGATATCAGGTCTTGGAAATGGAGTCAATCTCCAGCTTCCTTTGCGCCTTGGGATTGGCAGACTTGTTTAAGTCCACTGGTGCTGATTCCCTCTCATCTAGGTTTAGCTGAGTTTTTGCCCTACATACAAGACGAGGCAAGAACAGACCCCTCCCAAACTATCTATGGTCTGATCGATGAACGGGGTAGATTTTTAGGGTTGCTCGACAGTTGGCGCATTTTAAAAACTCTCCTCGCTCAAAAAAACACTGTAGGGTCAGAGTCGTTTTCAGTTAACTCGGCCAAGCAACTCCTAACAGAATTATTAGAAGAATTGCCCCTTCCGGTGATGTTACAGACAGAACAGGGCGATATTATTCAACAAAACCGGACTTGGCGGGAACAAATTGGGGAATTTATTCCCCCAGATGATGCTAGTGCCTGCCCTCTCCCCGCTGAACAAATGTTACCGTTACACACCCAGACTTCAAGGGTTAATCGATCTCCGGCTCACGGACAATTTTACTCGGAATGGGTCGCTCAAAATTCTGCCGCAGTGACAGATATTTCCCGTTCTCAATGGTTAAAGTCGCTTCCCTATGGTGTTACGGAATTAGAACCCTCTCCTTACGGAGACGAAATCTATCCCTCCTTTTCCCCAGATTTTAATACTATCCAACCCCAACCCGTTTCTTGTAAAGAACGGGTTTGGCAATTTGTGAAGTGTCCTCTGACCACAGACAAATTCTCGGCGACGATCTCCATTGTGGTTGCTACGGATGTTACATCACAACAACAATTATGTCAGGAATTAGCCGCCAAAAATGCTGATTTAGTGCAACTAAATCGCATGAAAGATGAATTCCTCGCTTGTATCAGTCATGAACTCAAATCCCCCTTAACGGCGGTTGTTGGGTTATCCAGTCTCCTCCAAGAGCAAAAAGTTGGCGAACTCAATGCGCGTCAAGTTCATTATGCAGAATTAATTTATCGCAGTGGTCGTCAACTGATGACCTTAGTCAATGATTTACTGGATTTAACTCGCTTGGAAACGGGGCAACTTCAATTATCATTTGTGCCGTTGACCATTAAAAATCTTTGTGAACGCGCTTATTATTCAATTCAGGAAAAATATCAAGCAAAAACTGACTCTCCTTTGTCTTTCAGTTTGGAAATAGAACCTGGTTTAAATTTACTGATAGCGGATGAATTACGAATCCATCAAATGTTGGTTCATCTGTTGGATAATGCCAGGAAATTTACCCAAGTTGGGGGAAAATTTGGACTGAAAGTCAATCGCTGGGAAAATTGGATCGCCTTTACAGTTTGGGATACGGGAATTGGTATTCCTGAAGAGTGTCAACATCTGATTTTTCAGAAATTTCAACAATTAGAAAATCCCCTGACTCGACAGTTTGAAGGAACGGGACTAGGTTTGGTTTTAACCCAAAGATTGGCCCGGGCCCACGGTGGAGAAGTTTCTTTTGTCTCTAAAGCGGGCCAAGGTAGTGAATTTACTTTGTTATTACCTCCGTCTCCTGGAAAACCAGAAATCAAACCGAATACACAATCTTGTAATCCCTTAGTATTAATTGTTGAAGCGATTCCCCAGGCGATCGAAGATTTACTAGGTAAGTTGACTCAATTAGGCTATCGTGTGGTGATTGCTCGCACGGGGACGGAAGCGGTGGAAAAAGCCCGACAATTGCGGCCTTATGCGGTTTTTCTCAATCCCTTATTGCCCTTATTATCAGGATGGGATGTGTTAACCTTACTGAAATCCGATCCTCAAACTAAAGAGATTCGCATTTTTGTAACGGCTACCCCAGAAAATCAGTCTTTAAAGGAACATAACTACGCGGATGGTTTCTTCCCTGTTGCTGCTGATTTACTAGCCTTACAGAAGATTTTAGAGAATGTACAGCCGACACATATCCCCCAGACTCGCGCTCTAACGATTTTGCGTCTGAACCCTAATTTTCCTCAAGGGAAAGAACAGGGAATGTCCTTGGGATCGCGGTTAGAGTGGACATTGATTGCTCAATTATCTCAGTTTAATCATCGCATTTTGGAAGCGGATGATCTCGAACAGGCAGAAATGTTGACCAATGTCTGGGATATCGATGTGCTGGTGTTGGATGGACAATTTCTTGAAAATCCGAGCCGTTATTTACAGTCCCTATCTCAACAACCTGAATTATCAGCACTACCTTTGGTGATTTTAGATGTCACCACCACAGAAGCGGCAAACCAAATTGACAATTTATCGGTCTTTCCTTGTTTAATTCCTGATAATAAACATCAAATTCAACAACTGTGGGAAGTGATTTCATTTGCTGCCCAAAGCCAAGTTTAATTTTCTGTTAGTTTACTAGCAGGATAATAAACCCATTGTCTATCATCTGGATTAAGTTCGGCCCTTACAATTTTTAAGGACGCGAGATCTTTTAGGCAATGTTGTATCATCGAAACGGGGCGATTTAAGCGATCGCTCAATCCTTTAACAGTGATGCCATGAGGGTGAGTTAAAATGAGTTCTAGAATGCGATCGCTTGTGGTTGGCCCTGGTTTGGGGGCAATAATAGTAAATGGCAAGGTGGAAAGGTTTATATCTGTTTAAATGAGATCATATTTGATGACTTGATGATTTTGTCAATTGTTCCAAACTCTCATATCTGCTTTGACAAGAAGTCTAGATTTCATTAAATGATCAAGAAAAAAAAGAAACTTACTCATTAATCATGAGAAGTTTCACATCCAACTTATAGGTGACAATTATTTAGTTTTGCTTCTTTCTTTTGATGAGCAAAGACAAACCACCAACTGTCAAGAGTCCAAGTAAGGTGCTAGGTTCAGGAACAGAGGTGATAGTAATTCTGAACACAGGAGAAGGAAGGTTAGTCGGACTGGTAAACCCTAATTGTTCTAAATTACCACCAGCAGTAAATCCGGGATGAACCGTAACGACACCACCTTCAGTAGTTCCTGCACCCGCAATACCACTTTGACCAGGAATTGCTGCATTAGGACTGATTTCGTCATTAACTTCTGTCCCTGCGTCCCAAATTTCAAAGGCTGGAACATCAATTATTTGAGAGATAAATTTCCCATTGATGTCAAAAATTTGATACTCTGTTTGGTCATCATTGCCGATAAATGCGTCATTACTGGGGACAAACATCGAAGCAAAATTAAAGTAGCGTCCAAGACTTGGATTAACTTCAAAAATCCCCGAAACAGTCACTCCTGCGGTAATAGGCCCTGTTCCGACACTTCCTGCGACAAAACCACTACTAATTGCATCAGCATTCAAGAATGAGCCATTTCCATCTTCAGCTATTCTTTCAATTCCCAGAGAAGCAGCTTCACCTAAATTAAAATTGTCAAAGCTACCATCATGAAAAATGCTACTAACAGGACTAAAAACACTGTTATTCGTGAGGTTAGTGACAGTGACTTGAATCCTTGCTGCTTTGGAGGGTAAAGTCAGAGAAAACAAGGAACTGAGTGCAACTAAACTGCCTATGATAATTTTATTCATCTTCTGATTATTTTGGTAAAAGCGGTTAACGACGAGATTCATTGACCCACAAGTATCTGAGAATTATCTGAGAATTTCATTAAGGGAAAATTTGTTATTGATTTTTTTAATTTATTCTTTACAATTAAGATAAAATTGCTTTATTTTAGGCTAATTATGTTTGTTTCCTTGCTTTCCAAATAAAAATCCAATCACTTTTAATCATGAATATCCTAGACATAATCAAAAAAGACTACCAAACATTTCCCCAGAACCAAACTTACTCAATTTATGCCGAAAATGTTTACTTTAAAGATCCCATGACTGAATTTACGGGAATTAAACGCTATCAAACTATGATTCAATTTATGTCAACTTGGTTCAAAAATATTGATTTAGAATTACACAATATTTATCAATCTGATAACATAATTCATACAAAATGGACACTCCACTGGACAACCCCCCTCCCCTGGAAACCCTCTATTTCTATCCCAGGAAGCAGCGAATTAAGCATTAATGACCAAAACCTCATTACCTCTCACATTGACTACTGGAATTGTTCCAAGTGGGACGTGGTGAAACAACATTTTTTCCCAAATCCTTCATAATAAAAATAAGTAATGTAAATTTTTCTGAAAAAATCATGCGTGTAATCCTCATGACTGGTAAAGGAGGGGTTGGTAAAACCTCCGTCGCTGCGGCCACTGGCCTGAGATGTGCGGAATTAGGATATAAAACCTTAGTCTTAAGTACCGACCCGGCCCATTCCCTTGCCGATAGCTTTGATCTAGAATTAGGCCATGATCCTCGTTTACTGCGTCCTAACCTTTGGGGGGCAGAATTAGACGCATTGATGGAATTAGAGGGGAATTGGGGGGCAGTTAAACGCTATATAACCCAGGTATTGCAAGCAAGAGGGTTAGATGGGGTGCAAGCGGAAGAATTAGCTATTTTACCAGGAATGGATGAAATTTTTGGCTTGGTTCGCATGAAACGCCACTATGATGAGGGAGAATACGACGTTTTAATTATAGATTCTGCCCCCACCGGAACTGCTTTACGTTTGCTTAGTCTCCCTGAAGTGGGGGGCTGGTATATGAGAAGATTTTATAAACCGTTACAAGGGATGTCCGTTGCGTTGCGTCCCTTGGTAGAACCTTTGTTCCGACCGATCGCCGGATTTTCTTTACCAGATAAGGAGGTAATGGACGCACCCTATGAATTTTACGAGCAAATTGAAGCATTAGAGAAGGTTTTGACGGATAATAAGCAAACTTCCGTCCGTTTAGTCACTAATCCCGAAAAAATGGTGATTAAAGAATCTTTACGGGCCCATGCTTATTTAAGTTTGTACAATGTTTCTACAGATTTAGTAATCGCTAATCGTATTATTCCTGACACTGTGACTGATCCTTTCTTTAAAAAATGGAAAGAAAATCAACAGATTTATAAGCAGGAAATTTATGATGATTTTCATCCTTTACCGGTTAAAGAAGTGCCATTATTTTCAGAAGAATTATGTGGCATGGCAGCTTTAGAAAGACTGAAAGATACTCTCTACAAAGATGAAGATCCTGCGAAGGTTTATCATGAAGAAAACACAATTAGAATTGTTCAAAAAGATCAGGAATATAGCTTAGAGTTGTATTTACCAGGAATTCCAAAAGAACAAGTTCAACTCAATAAAACTGGAGACGAATTAAACATCAGAATTGGTAATCATCGCCGTAATTTAGTGTTACCTCAAGCGTTAGCTGCTTTGAAACCTTCAGGGGCAAAAATGGAGGAAGATTACTTAAAAATTCGCTTTAGTAGTGGAGTTGGGGCCAAAGTTTAACAGGACTTACCCTCTCCTGTACTTATGGTGATAAGCGCATCTTATCGAACAAAGGGCGTATGCAATACGCCCCTACAAAAACGGAATTCATCCCACTGTAGGGCGCAATGCTTGCGCCCACAATGGTGTATTATCGGCAATATCGATTAAAAAAGGTTCTAATCCAGTAATCATATTTATCTTCATATTGACAAATAAGTAAGGTGGGCAATGCCCACCCTACAATTAATCAAACCAACCAATATCTTGATTAGTTAATTCTTTCTGTTGACTGGCAGAAGATGGAGCAGTAAATGCTTCTAATTCTCTCGCTTGTCTCGCTAAAGCAGATTCTTGATATACTTTTTTGGGTGCAACAATTTCCTGAGATTTAGGGGCAGGTTTGATCGTTTTTTGTACTTGATTTAGCTCAGCTTGCAAAGTCTCAATGATTTGTTCCTTTTCTGCCAATTGAGCCGCTATTTCGTCTTTTTGTTGCAGTTGAGCGTATAATTTTTCCACTAACTGTTTTTGCTCATTAACTTCAGTTTTATGTTGTTCCACTTGGGTTAATTGCTCTTGAAGATGACTGACTAATTCATCTTGTTGTTTAACAGTAGTTTCTAAAGTATTAATCTCAGTTTGTAAAGTATTAACTCGCTCTTTTTCAGCGTCCAAAGTCGTTGTTAATTCACTCACAAGCTCATCAAGTTGTGCTTTCGTCATACGACTACGACTGCTAGAAGAATTTGCAGAAATATCAACGGTTTCTAAGGTTTCCTGAACCCCTTGAGAAACCAAAGTTTCAAGTTTAGGATTTTGTGTCGCTTCGTTGCGAATTAAATCAGATAATCGTTGTTTTGTCATAATTTATTCCAATCTCGTTGTAATTCTTCTACCACACGGCGATAGTCTGCTTGAGCTTCCTTCGCATTTTTGCCGTGCCATTCTGTAATAGGAACCCCGTCTAAAACAGCCCGTTCATGAGCTTTATATTGACGTACAAAGGCATGACAAGCGGGAATGCCTAACTCTAAAAGGGTATTTTGAGCCTCTAGGGTTTCCTTTAAACTGCGGGAGTCCACCTTAGTTAATAATACCCGATGGGCGATCTTAAAAGGCATCACTGCTGTTCTCACCGTTTCAATCAGTGCCGTTAAATCCATCGCTGCGGGAGGCGTAGGCAAAACCAAGTAATCAGCAGAAGAAATAACCGCCTGTAGAGCTTCTGAACGCAATGCCGGAGGTGTATCAACCACAATTAAATCATAATCTTGTATTTGACGGAGTTTTTCTAACAGTGTTGGGTTAGTTTCTTCCGTTAAATCAAAATTAACCCCCTCTTTATGCCGTTGCGTCCACCAAGTCGCCGAAGCTTGGGGATCAGCATCGACAAAGAGAACGTTATGTTTCTCCGCTAAAATAGCCGCAATATTAACAGCAGTCGTCGTTTTCCCCACTCCACCCTTTCCATTGATAATGGCGACAACCGTTGTTGATGATGAATCTGATCTTTTGCTACTGTTCCCCTGACTCATGCTGCCTTCTCAACCCATGAGTGAATTATCCTACTTTATCACTAAACTATCCCTACACCCTACTACCTCATTTGCTATAGCATAGAAAAACGTGAGTGCTACAAATGAGCAACCTGGGAGAGCATCGTGAATAATTATCCCCCAAAACTATTATGGCTAAATAACTCTGGTTTAGGCTGTTTATTAAATTTGATTGTCTTGGGACTATTATTAGGGGCAGTGGGTTTAGGTTGGGTGGTCAACGGGTTTTTAATTCTGTTAGGGATTATTATTGTTACCCCGGCGATCGCCTTTTGGGTATTGCGCTGGTGGGTACAAAGGAACTTAGTGGAAGATCAGTGTCCTGTGTGTAGCTATGAATTTACTGGGTTTAATAACACACAATGCCGTTGTCCGAATTGTGGGGAAACCTTAGAAATACAAGACCGCCATTTTCAGCGCATTACCCCGCCAGGAACCATTGATGTCGAGGTGATCGATGTCTCGGTTAAGCAAATAGGAGATAGTGAATCATCTTAAATTTTCTGCCAACTGTTACATAATTTAAAGTTCTGTCACGATTTTCACAAGTATCTTCTACCTCTGCGGTAAACTAGCCCTTAATCCCGACTGTTTTAAGTAGGAGAACACTCGGTTAAGGAGCCGAAAACTCAATGTCACACAAAGTTAAAATCTACGATACCTGCATTGGTTGTACCCAATGTGTCCGCGCTTGTCCCCTGGATGTTTTAGAAATGGTTCCTTGGGATGGTTGTAAAGCCAGCCAAATTGCTTCTTCCCCTCGCACAGAAGACTGTGTGGGTTGCAAACGCTGCGAAACAGCCTGTCCTACCGATTTCTTAAGCATCCGTGTCTATCTTGGAGCAGAAACCACCCGCAGTATGGGACTGGCCTACTAACAAACATGGAATTAAGCGTGTCATCATTAACACACTTTTAAGTACCTATAAATTCAAGAGCATGAGGGAATCTTTTATTCCCTCTTTTTTTTGTTAGGAAATAGACAATAGAGAGTTCAATTCTGCTCGGTTAAGTCCAAAAACTCTATGAGATACGGAGTGTGGGGGGTGTGGGGGGAAAGAAGTTTATTGTCTTCCCACCCGAACCTATCCCTGTCAACAGTAGAAAAACTTGTTAACCTACGCAGTATTGGGGGTCAACGGCCGTTGACCCCTAGCTATATCAATCAAATAATCAAACCAAAGTTATTAAACATTGGAATAGACACTATTGCGTAAAATAGTGTAACCTTTGATTAATTCCCGAATACCCCGACCTAACGGCCATTCAGGTTCAAATCCAGTTTTGAGAATACGAGCATTAGAAACAATATAATCCCGTTTATCAGGATCTTCTCCAATAGGTGCTTCTAAATACACGAATTTTGGTAAATACTTTTTAATTTCAGCGCACAATTCCAACTTCGATAAATTGGCATCCTCTAACCCCACATTATAGGGTTTACCTTTCATGGTTTCAAAATTTTCAATCCCATGAACAAAGGCTTTCGCCACATCCCGAATATGGATATAATTGCGTTTAAAATGCCCTTCAAAAATGACAACTGCCCGATCATAAAAGGCACGGTAAACAAAATCATTCACCAATAAATCTACCCTCATCCGAGGGGACATCCCAAAGACAGTAGCGAGTCGGAAAGTGATACTATTTTCCCGATCTAAAACCGCCTTTTCTGCGTCAACTTTCGTCGTACCATAGAGAGAAATAGGACGTAAAGGAGACTCCTCGGTGCAGAATTTACCCGCTTCCCCAATACCATAACCACTATTGGTAACAGGCATTAAAATTCGTTGTTCTGGACTAGCCAAATCACAAATCATTTTAACCGCTTCATAATTAATGGTTTTGGTCCCAATTTCATCCCGACTACAAAGGGGCGCACCCACTAACGCGGCCAAGGGGATAATAATATCAGCATCTTTGAGTAATTCTTTAATCAAAGACTCCTTACGACAGTCACCCCGTACCACATTAAACGTATCGTAATGACAACAATCAGCCAAACTATTTTGACCAAAGATAAAACTATCTAAAACCGTTACTTCGTGGCCCTTAGCCAATAAGGTTGGGGTTAAAATTGAGCCAATATAGCCGGCCCCGCCTGTGATTAAAATTTTCATAGATGAGTCTGTAATCCTATGTCTGAACCTTCTTGAACTGCTGTGAGATAATGATGAATCGTTTCATCTGTATTACCAGCAAATCGAATTTTACCGCGATCTAGCCAAATTGCGCGATCGCAAGATTGTTGAATAAACTCTAATCCGTGGGAAACCACCAAAATAGTTGTATTGTTGCCCCAAAGTTTATCCATCCGTTTTTGGCATTTATTTTTAAAACTCTCATCCCCGACGGATAAGACTTCATCAAGAATTAAAATATCCGGTTTGATATCCGTGGCAATGGCAAACCCTAAACGGGCTGTCATCCCTGACGAGAGGGCTTTGACGGGGGATAATTCATAGTCAGTCAAATCCGCAAAGTCCAAAATTGAAGCAACACGGGCCTTCATTTCTTGACGAGAAAAACCTAACATCACCCCATAGAGAATAATATTATCTATGACCGATAATTCTCCGTCAAATCCTGCCCCTAACTCAATCAGTGGGGCAATTTCCCCTTTGACGCGAATTTGTCCCGATGAGGGTTGCAAAATTCCCGTAATGACTTTAAGCAAGGTGGATTTTCCCGAACCATTGGAGCCAATAATCCCGATTTTTTCACCGCAGTTGACCGTTAAATCAATCTTGTCAAGAATTAATTTTTTGGATGGTTGGCGGTACTTTCCCTCCAGCATGGATAAGACAGTTTTCTTCAAATCATAAGAAAACTCTTCTTGGGTTCTACGCCACAGAGAAACTTGATCCAGTCTAATTACTTCTATCATTTAACCTATTAAAGCAAATCCATAAAATTCTTTTCCCAGGCTCGAAAGCAAATCCAACCTAACCCCAAGAGAATAACCCCATTTAACAATGAATGTCCGATTAAAGAAAGCTCAGGTAAAGTACCTTTGAGAGAAATCTGGCGAATACTGTCAATAATAGGGATGAGTGGGTTAAGGAGTAAAAAGGGTTGCACCGCTTTGGGAACAATTTCAGACGGATAAAAAACGGGTGAGCTAATCCACAGAACAAAACAAACTAATTCGTAAAAATAGGGCAAATCTCGAAAGAAAACATACAAAGCACTGACTAAAAACCCGACTCCGGTACAAACCAGACTGAGAGCAATAATAGGAAAAATTAAGGCGATGACATTCAGGGGATTTTTAGAAATAAATAAGGTGACAATTGCTAATAAAGGTAAAGGCCCCATGACAAATTGAAAGACATTAGCCACAACCATAGAGACAGGAAAAATGGTCATAGGAAGGCGAACTTTATTAAGGAGTGAGCCATTCCCTACCACACTGGACAAGGCTTGAGTCGTAGCAGATGAGAAAAAATTGATAACAATTAGCCCCGTAAATGCCGCTAAAATATAGTTTAGGGTTGAATTATTAAAATAACTGGCAAAAGTTGCGCCAAAAATCGCCGTGTAGAGGCCTGTCATAATCAGGGGATTGAGCAATGACCAATAAACCCCTAAAAACGAGCCTCGATAACGTCCTTTTAAATTTCGTTCTACTAAAATGTGTAGTAGCTCTAGATATCGCCTCATCGACGATCCCTGGAGGCTTGCTTTTAGTGATAAGGTCATAATAGAGATTGATTAATGACAGGTCAGGATTTAAAGGCGTATTGTATTAAATGTCAGGTACATTTGTCGAGTTGTTCCCTCATGGTACGATAAAACTTTCTTCTTCACCCAACCCCCAAAGAGGGATAAGATGAGGCCAGATTCCGCTACACTTAGGAATGATTCATTAGCATATTAGTGTAATTGGGAATGGAAATCGGGCAGAAAGTTCAAGTAATTCGTCTTAGAGATCGTGTCTCCGGTGAAGTCGTCAATAAGCTTGGCAAACAAGGCATCATCAAAGACTTTAAAATGACAGATGGTAGCGGCATTGGTGCCGTGGTTGAGTTTGCCGATAAAACCGCCACTTGGTTTTTTGGGGATGAACTCAAACCCGTTGAATAATCACGAGAACCCTTATTAATTCTCATGGCTTTGATTTTGACCTTTTTAGGAAAAGGCGGTAGCGGTTGCTCTACAGTGGCGATCGCTACAGCTAAAAAGTTAGCATTAGCTGGCTCTCGCGTTCTGCTTGTTTCTCAAGATTTGACTCCGGTATTAACTACCTTACTCGGTACGCCAGTAAACTCCTCCCCTACGGAAGTGGCCAGCAATCTTCAGGTGGTTAGCTTACAATCCGCTCAACTCCTATCACAAGGTTGGGAAGATGTCAAGGATCTAGAGGCGAAATATTTGCGATCGCCGACTCTCAAAAATGTCTACGGGCAAGAATTGGGGATCTTACCAGGGATGGATGGGGCCTTAGCCCTTAATTCCCTGCGAGAATACGACAAAAGCGGCAAATATGATGTCATCATCTATGACGGCGATAGTGCCTTAAATACCCTGCGAATGTTTGGCATTCCAGAGATTTTCAGTTGGTATGTACGGCGGTTTCGTCAGATATTTACCGAGTCAGATGTGGGTAAAGCTTTATCTCCTTTTGTCCAACCCATTACCAGTGCCATTTTAAATGTGTCTTGGAGTGCGGATGATTTAGCCAATACCCAGGCTAATGATATCCTAGAGGCCGGAAAGGCTGCTTTGGGGGATGGCCAGCGCGTCGCCGCTTATTTAGTGACCACAGAAGATGAACTGGCGATCGCATCAGCTAAATATTTTTGGGGAGGGGCCCAACAAGTGGGCTTAACAGTGAAGGGCGTTATCCTCAACCAAGAGCAAGGAAACAACCCCTTAGCCGCAGAATTTGACCCCTTAAAGGTGTCTAACCTACCCCAAAGGTCAGGTGATAACTGGCAACCTTTAATGGATGCCCTACCGGACTTTTTCGGGGAATCTCAAGTCCCTAAACCTGTGACCATTGATCTTGCAGCCCGTCAAGTTAAGGTGTTTTTACCTGGATTTGCCAAAAACCAAGTCAAGTTAACCCAATATGGCCCAGAATTAACCATTGAAGCGGGAGATCAGCGGCGCAATATTGAGTTACCCTCTCCTCTCGCGGGACAGTCGGTAAAAGGGGCAAAGTTCCAAAATCATTATCTAATTGTTTCTCTGTGAAGTGTTCTCTAGGGGCATCATTGCCCCTAATATTATTATTACAATTAATCGTTTATGTCTGACTCTTCTACCACTAATGGGACCGAAAAAAGCGGAAAAACCCGCCAATTATTAGGCATGAAGGGGGCCACCTCTGGGGAAACCTCTATCTGGAAGTTAAGGTTACAGTTAATGAAGCCTATCACCTGGATACCCTTAATTTGGGGTGTTGTCTGTGGTGCAGCTTCTTCGGGGGGCTATAGCTGGACACCAGAAGATTTTCTGAGGGCTGCGGCTTGTATGTTATTGTCAGGCCCTTTGATGGCCGGATATACCCAAACCCTCAATGATTTTTATGACCGGGAAATTGATGCCATTAATGAACCCTATCGCCCCATTCCGTCGGGTGCTATTTCGGTGCCGCAGGTTGTCACACAAATTTTCGTGTTATTAGGGGCAGGGTTAGCCTTAGGCTATGGATTAGATGTTTGGGCGGGCCATGACTTCCCGATTATGCTTTGTTTGACCCTAGGGGGCGCATTTTTGGCCTATATTTATTCTGCTCCTCCCCTCAAGTTAAAGCAAAATGGTTGGTTAGGAAATTATGCTCTCGGTGCGAGTTATATCGCCTTACCTTGGTGGGCTGGCCATGCTTTATTTGGTGAGTTAAATTGGACAATAATTGTCTTAACTCTGTTTTATAGTTTGGCTGGTTTGGGTATTGCAGTGGTTAATGATTTTAAGAGTGTGGAAGGGGACAGTCAATTAGGCTTAAAATCTTTACCTGTGATGTTTGGAGTTAACACAGCAGCTTGGATTTGTGTGATTATGATTGATGTGTTTCAAGCCGGAATTGGAGCTTATTTAATTTATATTCATCAGAATCTTTATGCGGCAATTTTGCTGTTGTTGGTGATTCCTCAAATTACCTTTCAAGATATGTATTTTTTGCGTAACCCCTTAGAAAATGATGTTAAATATCAAGCCAGCGCACAACCTTTCTTGGTCTTAGGTATGTTAGTCGCAGGTTTAGCTTTGGGACACGCAGGAGTGTAACGAAGTCAGAAGTCAGAAGTCAGATCTAAAATCTATCATTAATAAAGAGTTTAAAATCGGTTCTCGTTTAATTATAACAATTGACCGAACACAATGGAAGGACAAAAATGTTTTTGTCGTAGCTGTCATTTGGAAGAAGCGAGCTTTACCTATTTATTGGCATCTTTTAGACAAAATATCTTGCTCGTCTAACTGAAAAATCAAGACGCGATAGAAGACACAGTAATTTTTGGATAGGACTTTATGGCAGCCTCTGGATTAATGCCTGGGATTTTTGCTCGGATTTTGTAAACATTATGATCATGAATAATCCCCAGAAATTAAGCAATTATCAAAGAGGTTTAAATGCCATGTCTTTGATAGAATTTTCTGCTTAATATTCTCTTCTTATTTTAACTTAAATTAACCTTTTTTGAGCTTGATATCTAGTTAAATATTTTTCCCATTTTTGAATTTTTTGCTAAAAAATTCAAGACATATTCAACCCCTTCGTGTTGACTAAAAAATCAACACGAAGGGGCGGCGGCGCACCGCCCCTCCATTCTCAATAATCTGCAAATTTTTGACAATTTTTTTAGGTTTCGCGGTTGGCTAAATCTCAGTCCTCCTCACGGTTTCAACGAGCTTGTCACCCCGTGAGATCAGGTTCTCTTGATATTTTTTTAAAGTTTAATGATGATGTGGGTTTAACACTGTTAAACCCCTACAATAGAATGATTTTTTAAAAGTTAAGTTTATCGAAAAAATGGCTAAACTTTGCCAAACCGTCGTTCCCGTTGTTGATAATCTAATAAAGCTTGATGTAGTTCTTCCCGATTAAAATCCGGCCAAAGAGTTTGGGTAACATAAATTTCCGCATAAGCTAATTGCCATAACAAAAAATTACTCAACCGCATTTCGCCACTGGTACGAATTAATAAATCAGGATGAGGAATACCTGTGGTGTATAAATACTTCTCAAATAAAGCCTCATTAATGTCTTCCAGATTAATCAACCCTTGTTTAACTTGATCGGCGATCGCCCGACAACTCTGGACAATTTCTTGACGGCCCCCGTAATTAGTCGCCACAGAAAATTGAATTCCCGTATTATTTTCCGTATCCTTCATCGAACGGTCAATTTCCGCCTGTAAAGAAGATGGTAAAGCCGCCAAATTACCCACAAAACGGATTCTGACATTTTCTGCCATCATCTCCTGTAATTCACGGCGTAACACCCGTTCAAACAGGGTCATCAAAAATTCCACTTCTTCTAGGGGTCGCCCCCAATTTTCCGTGGAAAAGGCATAAGCAGTCAGGGCCGGAATACCCCAATCTCGACAACAGCGCAGTAAATCTTTAAGGGTATCCACACCCCGTTGATGGCCCATAATGCGGGGCAGGCCACGATGCTTGGCCCACCGTCCATTGCCATCCATAATGACAGCAATATGTTTTGGTAGGCGAGTTGAATCGAGATCAATGGGTAAATCGTTTAACACAATAGGCTGTTTAACAGTCATTTCTTCTCTTCTGGTGAGTTAGATGACGAGATATGAAAGATAGATTCCCAAAAGCGTCTTCCCTGTAAGCCAAAGGTACGGCTGAGAAGACCCCAACCAGGGGCAACGGATTCTCGCTCAACCAGTAAGGAAAATCGTTGATCCAGTAGCTCTTTTAGTTTACTGCTAGTTAGGGGACGATCCAAGATACCCCCTTCCGCTAAGGAAATGGAACCCGTTTCCTCAGAAACGACAACACAAAGGCAATGATCTACCCTTTCCGTAATGCCCATGGCGGCCCGATGTCGCGTCCCTAATTGACGGGAAGCGGTTTTATCCGATAGGGGTAAAATCACTCCTGCCGAAACAATACGAGATCCCCGCATAAATACTGCCCCATCATGGAGTAGGGTTTTCGGTTGAAAAATCGTTTGTAAGAGTTCCTTAGAAATTTCGCCATTAACCGTTACCCCAGGATTCACAAATACCCTTGTATCTATCGAAGCCGAGGTTTCAATCACGATTAAGGCCCCAGTGCGGTTTTGAGAAAGTTCTCGAATCGCTTCCACCAGTTCATCTACCACACTATCGGGTTTAGCTGTTGGTCGCCGTCGTTTAAATAATTGCATAAGTTGTCCCCGTCCCAACAATTCCAAAAAGCGTCGAAACTCTCCTTGAAAAATGACGGCCATGGCCACGGCGGCCCCTAAAACTAATTTTTCCAGAACGAACTTCAGCAGTGTCAATTGGAGCTTTTCGCTGATTACTGCTGCGAGCATTAGAATAATTAGCCCCCGAACCATCCACAAGGTACGACGCTCCCCAATGGCGAGAAGCATCAAATAGGTCAATAACAACACTAACCCAATATCAAGGCCGTTATGAATTAGCCCAGGGGGTATCCAGTGATGGTCAGGAGGCTCACCCGACATGATGGAGGATGGCAAGATGAATGATGAATCAGAACAAGGACAATAATAGAATAGGAACTCAGTTAGGCTAGAAGCCTTTGGGGTAAACAATCTTGTCGAATTAGATCCTCATAGGTTTCCCTCTGTAGGATCAGGTTAGCTTCTCCGTCATGAACTAAAACGGCAGCCGGCCGCGACAAACGATTGTAATTAGAAGCCATACTATAGTTGTAGGCTCCTGTCCCCATTACTACCAGGATATCCCCTGGGTGAGTTTGAGGCAACTGAGCATCTTTAATTAAAATATCTCCAGATTCACAATGTTTGCCGGCCACTGTGACAGTTTCTGTGATGGGGACTGACATTCGATTGGCAATAACGACACGATAAAGGGATTGATAGGTGATAGGCCGGGGATTATCGGACATTCCTCCATCCACTGCAATATAGGTACGCAGTTGGGGAATTTCTTTGCGACTGCCTACGGTGTAAGCGGTAACACAAGCGGGACCAACTAGCGATCGCCCTGGTTCAGCAATTAGTTTCGGTAGGGCAATTTTCTGCCCTTCACAGGCTTTCATGACGGCTTCACTGACGGCTTTGACCCATTCTTCGATACTGGGGGGATCATCGGCTTCTGTGTAGCATATTCCTAAGCCTCCGCCAATGTTTAATTCTGTTAAGGGCAACCCGTAATCTTGTGCTTTTTTCAGCCATTCCACCATCACACCTGCTAAGTCTTGATGGGGTTGACGTTCAAAGATTTGGGAACCAATATGGGCGTGTAATCCTCGACAATTAAGACAAGGGTATTGGGCAACATAGGTGAATACGGCTTCAATTTGATTGGGATCAAAGCCAAATTTACTGTCAAGGTGTCCGGTACGGATGTATTCGTGGGTATGACATTCAATACCTGGAGTGAGCCGCAACAAAATGGGAATGGTGACGTTTGGGGTGGCATTGCCTAATTTGACTAGGGTTTCTAGTTCTAGCCAATTATCCACAATAATTGTGCAACCGATGGCAATGGCTAATTGTAATTCTTCTAGGGATTTATTATTACCATGAAAGTAAATTGTTTGAGCAATTTGTTGAGGAGAATAACCCATTTTTTCTAAGGCTTTTTGGGTGGTATACAGTTCTCCTCCTGACACGACATCAAAGCCTAATCCTTCACTGGCAATGACACTAACGACGGCGAGACTACTCCAAGCTTTTGAGGCATAAATGACTTGAGATTCTCCTTGATAGTAGGTTTTAAAACTGTCTCGATACTGTTCACAAGCAGTTCTTAGGGTGACTTCATCCAGAATATACAAAGGTGAGCCAAATTGTTCTACTAGGGTTTTGAGATCACAGCCTCCAATTTCTAACAGATCCTTATCTTTGATCTTGGCTGTTAGGGGAAGTAAAGACTGGTTAGGCGATCGCCTCGGAGATTCTGTCGCGCTTTTCTCCAAATAATCTTGTCCCGAATGGGGCGTTCTGATCTCTGTAGATATCATAGTTTACCCTTGGTCTTAGGTGATGAGACGGTTAAGTATTTGGGGAGACTTTGAGGACAATGGATCACTCACACTCAATGATGCTTGAAAGACTCATCAAGTCACAGCCGTCTAATCATGGGTTAGGACATCGGTAAAAGTTGAAACCTTTGTGGAGTCATCTTTTGCCTTTTGCCTTTCCCGTAGCTGTATACTCCCTTTACCAGTCTACATCTAACTTTCTGAAACATTGTCATCTATTGCCTAGATTTCCACGGCTTAACAAAATTTTCCACTTTTTTCTGCTTCAATCCATTGTCTAATGACGTTAGATTTGGGGATTTCTTGGGCAACCTAAAGTTGTAGTCAAAATCTTGGTCAACTGGGTAAGTCAGAGAAAACTTGGTTTTTATGGAACCAGGATCATGATCTTGAGCCTACGTTAATAACGCCCAAACCCTATGAAGTCTGCGCTCTTAGAGGAGAAACCCCATGAATAATACCCCTGATACTTCTACATCGATTTCCCCAACCCCCCATGATGCTACTAAAGATGTCCCTTGGTGGAATCGTAATGTGATTGGTGAAGATAGTCTGGTTGATGAGCTATTTGGCAAATTGAGTAAGCCAGAAGTGTCTGAGAGTGCTAAGTTTCTTCATAATCGGGAAATGACGGATGTGCTGGTTTTTGCCAAAACGGCCCAAGCGATCGACAATGAGAAATTTGGTAAAGAAGAATTTCTGATCTTTGTCAAAATGAAATATTTGCTTGGACGAGATCTGAACGAGTATGCTGGACTTTATCGTAGTTTACAACTCCTGAAAGTGGCCATTGAAGCCAAAGATAGTTTCATTTCTATTGACCAAACTGAATTACGCTATCGTGGTACTAAACAACAAGAATTTTATCAATTAGTTGAGAACTTATTAAAAGATCACGAAAATAAAGAAGCCTTTCGTCAACAATTACAAGAAAGCCTAGCTGATCTGCTCCCCCAAGTTAAAACAGAAGAAGGAAAAACTGCTTTACAATCTTACGCCAAACACCTGGATAAATTATCAGAAAGTGAACTGGGATTACAATTGCTTTCTCTCTTCAAAACCTATCAACTAGCTGACTATTCTATTTTGCGGATCATTTCGGAAATGATTCAAAATTTGGGCAAAAGTGATTTACAGGATTTTAAGAGTTTAATGGCTTTGGTGGTAGTTAATTATAGTGTTTTTGAAAAACTAAGACAGATTATTGGGCTGGCTGAGCGACAAAGTAACCCAGAAACTTATACGTTGATGATTCAATTTATTGCTCTTTCTAACAGACACGCGATTTCTTATCTCAAGTTTGATGAGTTGATCAAGGTGATGCGGAAATGGTTTAAGCCTTATCATGCCATCATCAGTATTCGTCTAGAACATCCTCCCACAGAATATAAACAACCCAAAGAATTCCAGGAACCCATTCCGGGGATTGAAATTTATGAAAAGTATCAAAAATGGCTTACCGACAAGAAAACAGGAATGTCTTATATTGATTTTGGTGACGAGAATTAAATAATCGTTTAACTTGACATCTATCAAAATTATCTAGGATAATAAGGGATTGTGTGTCTAATTCCTGCTCGGATCAGGTATGGCATCGATAAAAAGCAGTCTGTGATCGTTAAATCTTTCCCTTTCTGCTACCTGTACGGCAACTGACCAAGGATAAATTTATGAGTTACGCAATTATTGAAGCGGGTGGTACACAACTCCGCGTTGAAACAGGGCGTTTTTATGACCTTAATCGTCTCTTCTCTGATGAGGGCGATTCTTATACCATTGATAAAGTGCTGTTGATTAACAATGATGATGAAATCACCATAGGACAGCCTTTTATTGAAGGAGCAACCGTTGAAGGAACCATTTTAAGACATCGACGGGGACGTAAAGTGATCGTCTATAAAATGCAACCCAAGAAGAAAACCCGCAAAAAACGGGGACATCGTCAGGAATTAACCCGTCTGATGATTACTTCCATCACCCTTAACGGTTCCGTCATTGCAGAAAGTTCTGTAGATCAATCAGAACCAGTCTTAGTGACAACAGTAACCGATGAGGAAGAATAAATCTACAATAGAAACAATCAACAGGAAATAGATAAGAAGGAATTATGGCTCATAAGAAAGGAACGGGTAGTACCAGAAACGGGCGTGACTCTAGATCTCAGAGACTAGGGGTTAAACGCTATGGTGGCCAAGTTGTTAAAGCTGGCAATATTCTAGTTCGTCAACGGGGAACCAAAGTTCATCCTGGGAATAATGTAGGACGAGGCAATGATGATACCCTGTTTGCTTTGATCGATGGTATCGTCACCTTTGAACATAAAACCAGAAGTCGCAAACAGGTCAGCATTTATCCTGTGGCCGCTGAATAACTTAAGTTAGCCTCTTTGTCGAAGCAATAAGACACCCTAATTAGGGTGTCTTTACGTTTATTAACGGGTGTGACAGGACTCGAACCTGTAACCGACGACTTAGAAGGTCGTTGCTCTATCCTTTGAGCTACACACCCATGTTTCCCATTGTAACCTGTTTTTTAGCGCAATCAGAGCTAAAACTCAAATTCATTTAACCGTTGTTGTAGCATTTGGGGGAACTTTCTATAATATCGTTGATTGAGGGGGGAAGGGTGAGGCAAAGGAAGTAGATAAACTTGACGCTGACACGACTTTCCTTGATCATCGCTCCCTTGGAGGGTAATAGGGAGTTTAGCTTCATAGCGATCGCTGCGTTGCCAAAAGTTATCCATCTCTGCTTTTGTCGTATAGGGGGTAAACCATTTAAACGCTTCTGTCCCCAGAGTAATAATTTGAGTGCCTTGCCAATACAGGACTAATAGTTGGGCCACAAAAGGGCGAAATCTTTCCTTAACTTCGGTAGAATAGGCTTTATTACCTGGGGGTTTGTAAGGAACTGTGTTGGTCAATAAAACGCGATCGCAAACAGTTTGTAAGTCAGCTAGATTGGTGGGGGTTTCTTTATTCATGGCCCAATAAAAACCTTTGCGTACCAGGGTTCCTGCTGCGCCAATTAAGGGTTGTCCGGCGTGAACTTCATCCCGTCCCAAATCTCGGCCAAAAAAGCAGATCTGACTCTTAAGATTTCCCGCATATAATATAGCATCAGCAGGGTTTTTCCCTGCCGCCTGATAAATAGGAAGATCAACGGGAAAGGGTTTTCGTTCTGCTTCTTGACGAATTTGCACTAACAGGGTTTCAATCTCGGACATTAATTTATTAAGTCTAGAATGACGGCAATCAGTACCATACCATGTTAGGTTACATTGATCATTATAAACTTTATTGATGAGGAAATATGAACAATATCATGGGTTTTATTCTGAAAATTTTAATGATCTCTTTGGGATTTTCTCTGATAATTAAATATCTTGCTCCTTTGATTCCTGTGGTTCCTAATCATATTAATGCCACCATTTTTGTCATGGTTCTTCCCCTAAGCATGACTTTATTATTGGTGTGGCGAATCAAGGAGAAATCTTCTCATCTATAAATCCTTTCTTAGACAAACACTTAATCTCTAAGTTGCTTATGACGTTCTCTCAATGGCTTGGCTTTATTATCCTAGCAATTTCCCTCTATATACTCTGGCAAATTCGTCAGTTATTGCTGTTATTATTTACAGCAGTTATTATTGCTAATTCCCTAAATCATGCTGTTCAAAGGTTCCAAAAATGGGGCATAGGTCGCAGTTATGCTGTTCTCTTAGCTATGAGCCTTTTAATCGCTACTTTAACGGCATTTTTCTGGATTATTATTCCTCCTTTTGCTGAACAATTACCTGAGTTATTAAAATTAGTTCCCCAAGGTATTGATCAATTAATTATTACCCTAAAAGAATTTGTTTCTCGCCTCGATCCTGAATTAATTCAATCCTTACCAACCACAGACCAATTGCTCCAACAATTACAACCATTAGTACAGCAAATTGCAGGTCAAGGTTTAAATGTTTTCTATATGACATTAGGAATCCCTTTGACTTTTTTATTGTTATTAGCTCTTAGTTTAATGTTATTAGCAAATCCTCACGCCTATCGTCAAGGATTTATTCGTTTATTTCCTTCATTTTATCGACAGAAAATTGATCAGGTTTTAACGGAATGTGATGAAGCATTACAAGGATGGCTATTAGGGATTTTATTTAATATGACAGTTATTGCTATTTTGAGTTTTATTAGCTTGTCAATTTTGGGAATTCGCCTCAGTTTAGCTCAAGCAATGTTAGCTGGAATTTTAACTTTTATTCCTAATATTGGCCCAGCTTTAAGTGTGATTCCCCCCATGGCTATCGCTTTATTAGAAGCTCCTTGGAAATCCCTGACAGTGCTAATTCTTTATATTACTATTCAGCAGATTGAAGGGAATATTTTAACGCCTTTAGTCATGGCTCATCGAGTATCTCTACTCCCTGCTATGACCTTACTCTCTCAGGTATTTTTTGCAACAATTTTTGGATTTTTAGGATTATTTTTAGCTCTACCTTTAGCAGTTGTTTGTCAAGTATGGTTAAAAGAAGTGTTAGTTAAAGATGTTTTAGATCAATGGCAACTTGAGTCAAAAACATCAAAAAATACAACTGAATCCTTTCAACTATCTTCGAGAGAAGAAGAAGCAGAAAATAAAAATATTGAATAATATTATTGTGGTATAACTTTTTTATTTCATTTAACCAATAAGCAGTTTAAATACACAATGGCTTATCAATAAGCTATGATGTAGATCGTAATCAAAAATGACTGTTCATTACTTCCTTTTTATCAAATGATCGTAAATTATGATTTAATGACTGCCAAACATAAAACAAAAGGTTTTATTGCCTTAAAATATATGTTAGGAATTGTCAGTGCTTTGGTGTTGAGTGTTGCTCCTCTCTTGGCTCTAGAAATAGGCAATGGTGTTACTATATTTAATAAATCCCCTCGTCTTGTTGATGTGGCGACAACTTTAAGTAGCATTAGAGTTAGAGGTGCTAACTATTATTTCACCCTAGAATTACCCGAAAATGTAGGTGAACCCTTACAAAAATTGACGATTCAACAAAGTCAAGGCCCAGATACAATATATTTTTATCTGGAGGAAACTTTTGCCTTTGAAGGTAAACCCATTAATAGAGGTGAAAATTTAACTGTTGCTGAAGTGAAACGGAATCTTGACAATAATAAAATTACGATTAATTTTGAGCCACCTATCCCACCAGGAAAAACTTTTAGCATTGGACTTAAACCTCAAAAAAATCCTCAAATTGCTGGAAATTATCAATTTGGTATTACTGCTTATCCAGTGGGAAAAAAAGCCCAAGGTTTGTATCTTGGCCCTGGAAGATTAAGATTTTACCCCCATAGCGATCGCTTTCCTTAAGGGAGATCACATAGATTGCTTAATAGTCAATTCAGCTAACAGTTCATCCCAGGAATAAGGAAAGATATTGGGAAAATCAAAGTCATATTTTTTCTCTTAATTTAACTAACTGCCCTATTTATCCATATACTTTTTGATAATAGTCTTGATATTCTTGGGATAATAGAGGTTGCCACCAAACTTGATTATCTAAATACCATTGAATGGTTTTTCTTAACCCTCCTTCTACGGTTTCTTGAGGTGTCCAACCTAATTCTGTTTTAATTTTAGTGGCATCAATAGCATAACGGCGATCATGGCCTGGCCGATCTTTAACAAAGGTAATTAATTGTTTAGCAGGTTTAACGGGTAAATTAGGGGCTAATTCATCCATTAACTCACATAACATGGTCACTAAATCGATATTTTTAACCTCATTATTTCCCCCAATATTATAGGTTTCTCCTGGTTTTCCTTGATTAATTACTGTCTCTAAAGCTGAACAATGATCCCCTACATATAACCAATCTCGAATGTTTTGTCCATCTCCGTATACAGGTAAAGGTTTCCCTAATAAGATGTTAATACACATCAAAGGAATTAACTTTTCAGGGAAGTGATAAGGGCCATAATTATTAGAACAATTAGTAATAATTGTTGGCACACCATAAGTATGATAATAAGCTCGTGCTAGGTGATCACTCCCTGCTTTTGAGGCAGAATAGGGACTATTAGGAGCATAAGGCGTAGTCTCTGTAAAAGCTGGATCATCAGCTTCTAAACTACCATAAACCTCATCAGTAGAAACGTGAAGAAAACGATAATCTTCTGGCTTATTTTTATCATTCCAATAATGACGAAAACTCTCTAATAAGGTAAAAGTTCCGATCACATTGGTTTGAATAAAGGCATCAGGGCCAAGAATAGAACGATCAACGTGAGATTCTGCGGCAAAATGGGCGACAATCTTGATATTTTCTTCTTTTAAAAGCTCAGCAATTAAAGAGCGATCACAGATATCTCCCTTAACAAATTTAAAGTTTTCTCTGTCTTCTAAACTGGCTATATTTTCGAGGTTTCCCGCATAAGTTAAGGCATCTAAAACGACAACATGAGCATCAGGATATTGGTGACACCAATGATGAACAAAGTTAGAACCGATAAATCCCGCGCCGCCAGTGATTAGGATACTTTTTTTGTCTTCAGATAATAACATAAGCTAACTCAAAGATTTTTTTTTCTTTTCGACAGAAGCTATCAATTCATGATAGATTTGGGCTATTTTTTTTGCTTTTTGACTCCATTCAAATTCTTGAACTCGTTCGTAACATTTAGCTGACATTTGATGTCTTAACTGTTCATTTTGTACTAAAATTGTTATTTTGTCTGTTAACTCCGTAATTAAATATTCTCTTGATTTGGGATCAATACTAAATCCGGTTTCTTGATTTACATATTCACCAATTCCTCCATTATTAGCAACAATACAAGGTAAACCACAAGCCATAGCTTCTAAGACAACAGCACCTCCAAATTCTCTAATAGAAGGAAAGCAAAAAATATCTGAATTCTGATAATATTCTAAGGTTTCATGTTGTTTTACCCAACCTGTAAAATTGACAATATTTTCTAATCTCAAATTTTTAACTTGATCGACTAAAATATTCTTTTCTGAGCCATCTCCGACAATGGTTAATTTTACTTTATTTTTAACCTCTTCTGCTAAATTATTAATGGCCTCAATTACCATATCAGCACCTTTATAGGGAACTAAACGACCGACAAATAAAAGATTAATATATTGAGCATCTGCGTTGACTTGTTGCTTCTTAAAAAAATCTTGAGAAATACCATTTTCATAGAAAAGATTAATCTTATCATCTGAAATAGCGAACAAATCTTTTAATAAGTTTAAGGTATAAGTTGAGCCAGCTAAAATTTTATCAGCTTTTTTATAGGTTTCAACATAACCCGGTATTAAATATCTTCCAATAGCTCTGAGAAAATTAAAATAAGCAAATTCTTGTCTAGCTACTTTTTGGAAACCAGTAGGAAAAGGTACACCCCCATTAACTGGGCCTAATAAAAAAGGCGTATTTTGACAAGCATTAATAATTTTGACTGGATATCTGGGCATCATTGGAGTGATAACATGAACAATATCATATTCCTTTTCTAAAACTTTATCTTTGAATTTCTGATAAACTTGCTGATTAAACTCCCCATAAATGGGATAACTCAATGCTATATATAGTGGCCAATTTTTTCTACCGATAGAAGTTAGTGTTGCTATGATTTTATGATAAATTTTGCTAAATTTACTTTCGTAAATATAAACAATATTTTGATGTTCTGGATGTTTTTCTAATGCTTTTTTATTTCTCTCATGAGTGACTAAAGTAACATCAGAAAATCGACTAATTTCTTGATAGAAATTATAGGCAAGTAAGGGGACTGATGACCAATCAGGATTACATTGTTCAATAATTAGTAAGACTTTTAGTCTTCTGTTATTCATAAATAATGCCTCAAAATTGTTTCGAGTATTGACAATTTTTCATTAATTATATTTTTACCTGATTAAACTAACTCAATATGAGAATCATCTCCCACCATAAACCTCAGGGCTTTCGGCCTTTGAGGAGCCATTTCCAGTTTAGCACGTCGCCCAATTAAACTGTCAACAATTCGTTGATGAATTTCTAAGATTTTTGCTCCTTCTAAAATTACGCTGTGTTCAATATCGGCATCAATTAAAGTCGAGTTATCGCCAATACTTGTATAGGGCCCAACAAAACAGTTTTCTATATGACAATTCTGACCAATAATGACAGGACCGCGAATGGTACTATTAATGATTTTAGAACCCTTGTCAATATGTACCCGTCCACTTATTTGACTTTTATCATCAACTTCTGCTTCAATAATTATCTCGAATTTGTTATCTAAGATAATCCGATTTGCTTCTAATAAATCATCTTTTTTACCTGTATCTAACCACCAGCCTTGAAGTTGTAATGCTTCAACATTGTTTTGAGTGTTAATCAATTCTTGAATCGCATCAGTAATTTCTAATTCTCCCCGTGCTGAAGGCTGAATTGAAGCAATAGCTTTATGAATGGTAGGGGAGAAAAAATAAACCCCTACTAAAGCTAAATTGGAAGGGGGGACTTTGGGTTTCTCAACTAACTTTAAAACTCGCCCTTTTTCATCGACTTTTGCTACACCAAATGCCGTAGGATTAGGCACGGAACGGAGTAAAATTAAACTATCAAGCTGTTTACTTTTAAACTCATCTAAAAAGCTATTTAAACTGTCTTGAATTAGGTTATCTCCCAAATACATAATAAAGGGAGAATCACCTAAAAAGGGCTGAGCAACTTTAACAGCATGAGCTAACCCCAAAGGATGATCCTGGACGATATAAGTAATCTTAGCCCCAAATTGTTCACCTTTTCCGGTTTGATATTCAATTTCTTCCCCAGTTTCGGGACTAATAATAATACCAATATCGGTAATTCCTGCTGCTACAATTGATTCAATTCCATACCATAAAATTGGTTTATTTGCCACAGGTACTAATTGTTTGGCTCCCGTATAGGTTAGGGGCCGCAATCTAGTTCCTTTTCCACCGGAAAGAATTAATGCTTTCATTGAAAAAATCCTCTATTGTGTTTTTTGTCGTTTAGTTAAGTAGGGCATTTTCAGGGGCATTCCAGGCATCTATTTGTCTACCTAGTAAGTTAAATAAATTTTGATTCTCTTGTTCATAAACCTTGTATAGTTTTTCCCTGGTAGCTTGACTCACAGATAGACTATAGGTTTTATGTGGTAATAGTCGGTCAAGCTTCATAATCGTTGGCCTAACAGAAGAAGGCAGATAATAGGCTAAGCTCATTCCTAAGAATGATTGATCATGTTTGTGAGTTTTTCGATTAGCATTTTCAAAGTTAAATTGTGGATCAATTTCTAAAAATTTACAAGTTTTTGTCAATGCAATTGAAGGATCAATTGCAATATCTTCTTCATTGATTAAAATTAGTACATCTTCCGGTTTAAAGAACTGATAATAATTAGTCAGATGTTGATAGTAAAATCCTCTCTCAATAATTGTTGATTTCGGATCAAAAATTAGTTCATCAATGTTTTGATGGGGGGAACATACCCCTGAGCGAAACAAATGATTAAGATGTGATAAGGCACGGGTAACAGGATTTCTGAGGACAGCAATTGATTTGAGATGAGGTAAATAATCAGCAATGACTGAATGTATATGTTTTTTAAACATATATTCAGGAGTTTTTTCTCCAATTGCTAGGTAATTTTCCGACCCTGAAAAATGACTTTGATACCAATTTAATCCTTGATTAAAGTTGTGAGGTTTATCAAAAAAGTGAACTTCATCATCAGCTAAAAATACCTGTGGATGTTGTTCTAATTTATCTACCAACCAAGTTGTGCCTGCTTTTTGTGCTCCAATAATCAGAAAATTAGGTAATGTCATTAATTGCTCCTCTTAAGTATTTTAAATTCTATCTTTTCAGTAAATTTCAACAAAATTTATTGAGCATTTGTTTAAGAGAATTACGCCAATAAGGGGGATAATTCCCTAAGATAGAGGTAATTTTTTGTCCTGATAAAACTGAATAAGCAGGACGTTTAGCGGGGGTGGGATAATCAGCCGTTGTAATCGGAATTACTTGCTTAACCTGAATGGGAAAACCCAGGTTTTCAGCTTCCTCAAAAATGGCTACAGCAAAATCATACCAGCTAGTGACCCCACTATTCGTAAAGTGATAAATTTCTGAGGTTTCTGTTAAGTTAACGGTTAACAATAATTGAGCGATCGCCTCGGCAATATCTCTGGCCCAAGTCGGACTACCTACTTGATCAGCGACGATACGCAGTTCTTCTCTTTCTTGCCCTAACCTTAACATCGTTTTAACAAAATTTCCCTTACCATAGGTTCCATAAACCCAAGCCGTTCTCAAAATTATATAGCGATCGCTCGCCTTTTGTATTCCCGTTTCTCCGATAAGTTTGGTTTGGCCATAAACACTCAAAGGATGAGTCAAATCATCTTCTAGATAGGGAGTATTTTTTGTCCCATCAAAGACGTAATCTGTAGAAATATGCAGGAGAAATGCACCAATTTTTTGTGCTTCTTCTGCCATAATAGTTGGGGCAGTACCATTAATAGCTAAAGCCAAATCGGATTCACTTTCAGCACGATCAACGGCTGTGTAAGCTGCCGCATTAATAATAATATCGGGTTTGGCTTCTATAATGACTTGACGGATCTGATTGGGATCAATTAGGTTCATTGTTTGACGGTTGACACTGATCACTCTTCCCAGAGAAGTAAGTGTGTCTTGTAACTCTCGCCCCACTTGTCCATCACTACCTATCAGCAAAATTGTTTTCATTGATTATTAAGGCAAGAAGTTAACGACAAGTCTACAAGATTTGGGGACATTTTGTGAACAACTAGTGCAGGTTGGCGAAAATAACCCGCCAGTTGCCAAATTCTCAAATCCTTACTAATCCATCCTTTTGCCTTTTGACTTCGGCGCAGCGGCACTAGACGGCTAGATGTCAATGATCAGGAAAAAGTAGGGGTCAACGGCCGTTGACCCCTACAAATAGGTTTCAGTTGTCATAGGGGTAATTCATGAATTACCCTAATATTTAATCCCTAAGCATCAGCGGCCACATAACAGAAACTCAGATGTAAAAGATTGCGTTTCCAGGGATGGGCTTGAATTTCTTTGATGACAGCATTACCATTCCAAGAAAGATCGGGAATTGTCACCTCAATCACTGTTTCATCGACTTTCACACCCCTCAACATCAGGGCCGCTTCTTTTTGATTGACCATCAACTGCATTGATTCTGTGCCATCATGGCCATATAAGGTGGCGGGTATTAAGCCTTCACGACGTAAGGCGTTAGGTTTGCTGCCTTCGGGTCTTTTTTGACATTCAATGGTTAAAGACATAGGATTTACTCACTAAAAGGTTAATAAAGTTTATTCATCAGTGGTGACACTAAGGGGATCACCATTCACATCAAGCAAGGCCCGTTTAGGCCCATGAATCGGATCTTCAACGATAATCGTTTGATCACGACTGGCCCCCAAAGAAACAATGGCAATGGAAACTGCCATCAGTTCGGCCAAAAACTTGAGATAGTTCAAGGCTTCCTTGGGTAAGTCTTCTAAGCTTCGGCAATCTTCCGTCGATTGTTGCCATCCTGGTAAGGTTTCATAAATGGGGTTACAACGGGCAAATTGACTGGCATTACTGGGAAAATGATGACAGATTTGGCCATCGAGTTCGTAAGCAACACAAACTTTGATTTCTGCTAACTCGTCTAGGACATCAAGTTTGGTAATGGCTAAACAGTCTAATCCATTGACCCTCACTGCATAGCGACCAATCACCCCATCAAACCACCCGCAACGTCGTGGACGGCCGGTGGTAGTGCCAAATTCAGCCCCGCGATCGCCTAATAATGCGCCGATTTCCCCATGTAATTCAGTGGGAAAGGGCCCTTCACCGACACGGGTTGTATAAGCCTTAGCCACCCCAATCACGCGATCAATCACTGTTGGGCCAACACCCGCCCCCACACAAGCCCCACCCGCAATGGGATTTGAGGAGGTAACATAGGGATAGGTTCCGTGATCGAGGTCTAATAGAGTTCCTTGCGCCCCTTCAAATAGAATATTTTTACGTTCTATAATGGCTTCGTAGATTTTCAGAGAACTATCCACCACATAGGGCCGTAATTGTTCTGCATAATCTAGATATTCGTCAATGACGCTTTGAGGGTCAAGGGGTGCTAGGTTATAAAGCTTTTCTAAAATAGCGTTTTTATAGTTAATTGTCCATTCCAGTTTTTCTTTGAGTTCATCAGGGTTCATTAAATCGACGACCCGAATGCCTGTCCGTTCTGATTTATCGGCATAAGTTGGGCCAATTCCCCGTCCCGTTGTCCCAATTTTTCGTTTACCCCGTCTTTCTTCGGATGCTTGATCCAAGAGACGATGATAGGGCATGGTAACATGGGCGGTCTGGGAGATAAAGAGATTCTTGGTAGAAACTTTTAGGGTGTGGAGTTGGGCCAATTCTTGGAGTAGGACTTTGGGATCAATAACTGTCCCTGAACCAATAATACATTCCGTATCAGGATAGAGAATGCCTGATGGAATGAGGTGCAATTTAAAGGTTTGTCCCTGAACAACGATGGTATGGCCGGCATTTACCCCCCCTTGGGGTCGCACCACTACATCCGCTGAACGGCTCAATAAATCGGTGATTTTTCCTTTTCCTTCGTCGCCCCACTGAGCGCCGATGACAATTACATTAGCCAAGAGTTTATAAATAGCTAGAGTTCACACAATCTACTATTATTGATAATTTATGGCCTTTTTGTCAAGTTAATTTGTGAAAGATAGGGATTTAACAAGCTTAAAAGAATATTTAGATAAATAATGCCGGAGAAACATGAAATATTTCAGCCAAAGTTTTCGCCTAAGACTTACTAATAGAACGTTTTCCATACTCTTGATATTCTGCTTCAGTTTCAATGACTTTTGGTTGAAATTTAACTAAGAGTTGGCTATAGAGAGCTTTTAAGAAACCCTAGTTATCTCTGGACTAGAAGTGGCTAATGCTGCTAGTTTTAACACAGTCTTGACTTTGGATACTCCCAGTGGTACACCTACTGTAGATTCAGCAGTAATCATGTGGTCAACCTCCTTACTGGCATTACTTATAATTTTGGTGGGAATATCTCAAATCTTTTTATAGATGCTTTACAAGATGGTGTAAGAACTAATTTGGTTTTCATTGGTGGTTCACAACTGACAACCCCGAAAGAGACTCAATCTGTACCTGAACCTAGCACAGTGGTAGGATTAGGATTATTGGGATTAGGTTTATTAGGAAGCAAGAAAAAGAGCAAAGTTTAATTAACGTAGGGTGGGCAATGCCCACCTAAACCCCTAAAAATTGCTATCATTAAGAGAAAAGCATTTTAGACTGAAAACTAATGATAACTAATATTGAAAAAACGGTTCTTGATAAGTTTCGTAAACTTTCTAATGAAAAGCAAAAGGATGTTTTAGAGTTTTTAGATTTAATAGAGCAAGATGTATCAGAAAAAGCCACCAACTTAGATAGAGAAGAAGCTACAGCAATTCTAAAGAGGGCAAAAGAACGCACTCAATCTAATGTTTCTAAATCTGTTGATGAATTATGGAATGATTTTAATCAAGTTAAAGATCAGATTGCTTCAGAATTTGAAAATAAACAAAGCTAAATATTGATTACTTTTTTAAATGTTAAAAGTCGTTTTAGATACCTCAGTTTTTGTATCAGCTATTTTGAGTAAAAATAGAGAAACATCTCCATCAATTATTTTAAATAAATGGCAACAAGGAAGTTTTAGTTTAGTGATTTCTCCTCAGTTACAAGAAGAATTAATTCTTGTTCTTTTACGAAAAGGAATTAGCTCAGAATTGATTGAAAATTTAGTGATTATTATTGAAACTTTAGCCTTAAAGATAGAAGGCGTTTATCAAGCAACTATTTTAGATAAAATAGATCCCAAAGATAATATGTTTTTAGCAGCGTCTTATGAAGCTAAAGCTGATTATTTGGTATCCCTTGACAATCATTTACTATCTTTAAAGTTTTATCATGGAACACAAATTTTAACCCCAAGTTTATTTTTAAAAGTTTTGGAAACATAGAATTAAATTATTAGTAAAGTAGGGTGGGCAATGCCCACCTAAACCTCTAAAAATTACTATGATTAGTGATAGCATCGGTTAACTTTTCTATCACTTCATCAACAGTCATTATTCCTAATTCTCCTGATGCACGAGTCCGAATACTTAAACTATGAGACTCCACTTCTTTGGCCCCAACAACTGCCATAACTGGGATCTTTTCTTTCTCCCCATTGCGAATCATTTTACCCAGTCTTTCACCAGAAGTATCAGCTTCAGCACGAATGCCTAATAATTGCATTTTCTTGACCACTTCTTTAGCATAATCTAACTGGACATCACTAACAGGTAAAAGACGTATTTGAATGGGTGATAACCACAAAGGAAAATCCCCTGCATACTCCTCAATTAGAATACCAATTAACCGTTCTAAAGACCCAAAAGGCGCACGGTGAATCATTACAGGCCGTTGACGAGTGCCATCTTCTGCTACATATTCTAACTCAAACCTTTGGGGTAAATTATAATCAACTTGAACAGTTCCGAGTTGCCATTCTCTTTCTAAAGCATCTTGGAAAATAAAGTCAAGTTTTGGCCCATAAAATGCCGCCTCTCCTTCAGCTTCAAAATAGTTCATATCCAAAGTTTGCACAGCGCGACGGATGGCATTTTGTGACTTTTCCCAAGCTTCATCTGACCCAATATATTTATCAGAATTAGGATCACGAAAACTCAATCTTGCCTTAAAATTCTTCAGTTGCAAACTCTTAAAAACGGAAAGAATTAAATCCACAACACTGAGAAATTCATCATCCAATTGATCGGGAGTTACAAACAAATGGGAGTCATCAACGGTAAACCCGCGAACACGAGTTAACCCTCCTAATTCTCCTGATTGTTCATAACGATAAACCGTTCCAAATTCTGCTAATCTCATCGGTAAATCACGATAAGATCGTAACTCACTTTTATAAATTTGGATGTGAAAAGGACAGTTCATCGGTTTTAAAGCAAACCCAATTTCTTTGAGTTTTTCCTCCTCATTTTCGGCCATCATCGGAAACATATCTTCCTTATAATTTTGCCAATGACCAGAAATTTTAAACAAGTCAACTCGACCAATATGGGGAGTCACCACCTGAAGATAACCCCGTTTAAGTTGTTCTTGCTTCAAAAAATCTTCCAAAGTAGAGCGAATAATAGTCCCTTTAGGAGTCCAGAGGGGTAAACCAGGCCCAACGGGGTCAGAAAAGATAAATAACCCTAATTCCTTCCCTAACTTGCGGTGGTCACGCTTTAATGCTTCTTCCTTGCGTCGTTTATACTCGGCCAACTGTTCGGGAGTTTCCCAAGCAGTCCCATAGATGCGTTGTAGTTGCGCTTTCGTTTCATCTCCTCTCCAATATGCTCCTGCAACCGATTCAATGTCAAATGCTTTGGGGTTTAACTCTGCGGTGGTTTCCACATGAGGCCCCGCGCATAAATCCCACCATTGATCCCCTAAATGATAGAGGGTGATGGGGGGTTGTAAACCTTCCAGGATTTCCAGTTTATAGGGTTCTTTAAGCTCTGTAATCCGTTTTTTTGCTTCTTCAAAGGTAACTTCTTCTTTGAGGACGGGAAGTTTTTTGTTGATGATTTTGATCATCTCTTTTTTGATGGCCTTTAAGTCTTGTTCGGTAAAGGGTTCAGGAACATCAAAATCATAGTAAAACCCTGTTTCAGTCCAAGGGCCGATGGTGACTTGCGCTTTCGGAAACAATTTTTGTACGGCCATGGCCATCACATGGGACATGGTGTGACGGATACGCTTTAGGGTATCAGATTCGCTGGTGCGCGGTAGTTTGATGGGTTGTTGTTCGGATACTTCCGGTGATGCAGTCTGTTTAACCATTCACATTTACTCTATTTAACGCTTTATCTAGTTTATTGTGTATTAGGGAATAGGGAATAGTTAACTAGAGGTTTAACTCTTCTCGCAAAACTCGGCGAAATGTCTCTTCTAAGGATTCATTGTGCTGTTGAATATGTTGACGTAATGCTTCATTAATTAGGGTTTGATAATTTCCTCCTCCTGTTAAATGAATTTGTTGACGAAACCAGTCAATAATATCATTATCTAAATTAAGAGTAATCCGTGTTTGATTTGATGATATAGGATCAATTGCTCCTCTTTTACCTTTGCTAAAATCGTATTCAGTTTCCATATTTATCTATCCATATATTGTTGACGTTCAGTACGAGTGGCTTTACGGGCTGAAATTAGACGGATATCACTACCTCGCCAAGTGTGGACAATAACAAGAATTCTTCCAAAAAAATCAACCCCAATGGTGATAAATCGCTCTTCGTTAAACCTTTCATCTTCTATAGTAATAGCAAGATCATCAGAAAAGACAGAAACTGCATCAGCAAAGTCAATCCCATGCTTACGCAAATTAGCATTAGCTTTATCTGGGTTCCACTGATAGGTCATTAATTTTTCACTTTCCTTTGATCATGGTTGTTATAATACTTTGGTTAATACAGCTTGTTTAACCATTCACATTTATACAATAACTCTTTATCTAGTTTATTGTGTCTGGGGGAATATTTGTTTTTAAAATAATAGGACGCTCCGATATTGTTGTGTATAGTTTGACTTCTATGTTTACCTTAGAATTATCAATTATTTCCTCCTCTGATATAGATGAGAATGCAGACAAAGTAACCATTCCTGGACCTCTGATAATTATCTCATTGGTTGTATGTTCCATCATTAAATTTTTTGAGTTGGCTCGATAAACTCCTCCTCCTAGTGCTTTTGGTGGCAAGACTGATCCACCAAAAGCAACTATATTTAGCTCATTACATAAAATATTTTGATCTATATTTCTAGTCGAAACAGAAATGATTGCTTCACAACGATGAAAAGGAATAGAAAATATAGTCATATTTTTAGGGTTAATATATAATTGAAGCTCACAGTTTAAAGAAACAGTTCTATTTATTTGCATAGAACCAGGACAAATTTCAAACTTTTTACTAACTATCTCAACATCGGGTAACTTTTCTATAGGAGACAATAACAAAATTAAATCAGAACGACGCGCTGATCTAACTCTAGTGCCTTCTCGCCAAGGAACCTCATTAAAATTCGTATCTTTTTGATTTTTGACAACAAAAGGACTGCGATCTGTTTCAAACCCTAACGCTAAGATAATCTTGTCATCTATGGGAACATTAACAGTAGTTAATTTAGGAGAAAGTTCAATAAAATGTTTTTGTACAGAAGGATACCAGTTAGCGAGATCAATATCATTATTAATCCCTTTTATTTTATTTATTTCTGATTTTTCATCAATACCAATTAACCATAGTATATTTTCACCCCTAGCTGCATTAGCGTGTCCAGCAATACGACGAGCAATTTTAAAATTATCTTCAGGTAATACTGTTTTTAATTCTACCAAATCATCTTCTTGATAATTACCTGATTTAACGAGATCAATAACATTTAATGCCCAAATTTCTAGTTGTCTTGGATTCATATTAATATCTCTCTTATATAGGTTTATTTTTTATGCTGATCTATCCATATATTTTTATTATAGAAGTTTCTTAAACTCTTGAACTGTCATTCCTGAACCTTTAATAATTGCTCCCATTGTATAACCATTAATCGGATTTGCTCTAGGAATGATTAAAATATGTTCTCCATCAGTCATAGTAATATGTTTACCCTGTCGAATAATCTGAAAACCTGCTTTTTCAAATGCTTTGATTGCTCGTTGATGATTAATTCCAGGAACATTAGGCATGATTTAATTCAACTTCTACATAAAAAGATTCAATCCCATTATTTAATTCTTTAGACACTTCTAAATAAGAAATAATTGCATCTTGAATATTCTCAAGAGCTTCTTCTTTTGTTATTCCTTGAGAAGCACATCCAGGTAAACTAGGACACCAAACTGCATACCCTTCTTCTGTTTGTTTGAGGTTGACTTTATATTGCATATTTATTTATAATCTGAGACTATGATACCAACTAAATCATTATAGCCTATACTATAAATATAAGTTATGGTAATCACCTTTAAATTATGGGAATGCGTTCTTTATCTTATCAAGAAGCAGAAAATACTTTCACAAACACCCTAAATCATGTAGCTTGTGGTTTAGAACATATTAAAATTCAACAGCCTGGACAAGAACCAGTTTACATGATTCCCGCAAAAGACTATGAACTCTTTATCAAACTTGTAGAACAAGCAGAAGACAAAATTGATCTTGAAGAAGCAGAAAAAAGGATGAATAATCCTGAAGAAGAAAGACTGACCTTTGAGCAATTTTTTAATGAATTAGAGGTTAAAAGTGAGTCTGCACAGAATAGAATTTGATAAGCGTGTTAAAAAAGATTTCCGTAGCATTACCATTGTTCCAAATAAAACAAAGTCGCCACTGTAGTATAAATGATTTAAAAAACAAATCCTTTAGTATTCTAGATAACATCCTGTCACAAAATCCCCCAACTTTTGTTACAGTGATAAAATAAACAAGCAATCTACCATTGACTTATGAGTGACTTAATTGCGATCGCTTACGATGATGAATACAAAGCAGAAGAAGTCCGTCTGACTTTAGCGAAACTACAAAAAGCGCATTTAATTGAACTTGAAGATGCTGCGGTTGTAGTCAAAAACGAAAAAGGTGAAATTAAACTCAAACAGGCCATTAATTTAACTGCTGCGGGTGCGGCCAGTGGAAGTTTTTGGGGTCTTCTCATCGGAACCTTGTTTTTGTCCCCCTTGGTTGGGGTTGCTGTAGGTGCTTTAAGTGGTGCTTTAAGTGGTGCTTTAAGCGATATTGGGGTCGATGATGACTTTATGCGGGAATTAGGAGAAAACCTCACCCCAGGAAGTTCTGCTTTGTTTGTTTTACTCACCAAAGTTACCCCGGATAAGGTACTCGAAGAAGTTGCACCTTTTGGGGGAAAAGTGTTAAAAACATCCTTAAGTAAAGATGATGAAACTCAGTTACAAGAGGTTTTAACTAACCGAGGAATTAAACCTCAAGCCATTGATATGTAGTTTGTTAAACTGTCAAAAAATGTAGAGACCTTCTATACAATGTCTCTACATAATATATACCTAATTTTGTATTCCTTTAACTTCCCATGTTCCTCCATCAAATATTTCTAATAATTGTTGATGGTATTGGGTTAAGGTTGGCCGATGACCGACACTAATATAAGTCGTTCCCATGTGGGATAATTCTTGATAGAGTGCTTCTTCATTTTTGACATCTAAGGCACTTGTCGCTTCATCTAAGATAGCATAGCGAGGTTTAGTAATCAAAATTCTCGCAAAAGCAACCCGTTGTTGTTCGCCTAAAGATAGCACATTTTCCCAGTTTTCTTCAGCATCAAAACCCCCAACTTGTTCCATTAAATTAGGTAAATTAACTGTTTTTAAAACGCTGTTTAATTGTTCATCATTAATCTCATTTTTGGGATTAGGATATAACAATTGTTCCCGCAAAGTTCCGACGATCATGTAGGGACGTTGGGGTAGAAATAGGATGTCTTCGGGTTGGGGACGCAGAATTATGCCATCTCCTGAATTCCATAATCCTGCAATGGCCCGCAGTAGGGAACTTTTTCCTGTTCCACTTGCTCCCATAATTAATAAATTGTTGTTAGAACTAACAGCTAAGGACAAATTTTCAATTAAAATCCTGTCAGAATTTGGCGGCTGTAATGTAACGTTTTCTAGAGAAACGTTAGACGAATCTTGAGTATTAATAAAGCTAGTTTGTGACTTCTCTTTCTTGAAAGATTCGGGGTTTAAAGACTCATAAAATTCTCCTAAACGGTTGATACTAGCAGCAAATTCTGTAATATCTTGAATTCTATTTGTAACTAAAGAAAGGGCCCCTAAAACTAAACTAAAAGCCACACTTGCTTGAGCGATCGCTCCAAAATCTAAGTCTCCCTTTAAGTATAAAGGAGCGATAATAATATAGGGGATTAAACGAGTAAAATAATTATATCCCAACTGAAACAAACTAATAATTGATTGCCAAATAATTAACAAATCAAAGTTTTTAATAGCGGCTGTCAATTGTTCAATAACTTGCCGTCTTTCTAATCCTTCCCCCCGGTAAAATGCAATAGATTCTGCATTATCTCTGACCCTTACCATACCATAACGAAAGTTTGCTTCTAACCGTAATTGATTATAATTGATACGCACTAAACGACTCCCCACGATTAACGCAACTGCTGTTCCAAACGCAGCATAAACTAATAAACCCCAAGTTAATTCTTTGGAGATACTATAGAGAATGACTGTAAAGGATAAGAGAGTTAAAATTGAGTCAAGAATATCGAGAATAAAATCTAATGTAACCCCCGTAAAAGCTTTAATATCTTGGGTAATTCGTTGATCGGGGTTATCTACTTCTGTATTAATAGAATTGGAATCTAATTCATAATAAGCTCGATGTTCAAAATATCGTTTTATAAAATGCTTTGTTAGCCATTCTCGCCATAATAAACCTAATTTTTGGCGTAAATAACGGTAAGAAACAATAATGGGAACAGCCGCCACTAAAACAATGCCATAAAGGATCATAAATTGCCAGAATACGGTAGCATCTTTTTCATTTAAAGAAGTATCAATAAACCGGAAAACATAACTGAGTATTACATTTAATCCATTAACGACAAATAACAGAAATAAGAGACACCATAAAAGTGACCATTGTTTCCACTTATCTCCTATTTTAGATTTTTGAGAAAGGAAAATCAACCCACTAATTAATAAACCTGCTATGGCAAGATAAGGAACATTAGAATTAATCAGATCATTAACATTTTTTACCAGTCCATCAGCAACAGCACTAAAAAAATCAGGAAAAATAACATTACCTAATAAAGTCAATCCAACTGTTAAGAAAAAAGTAAAACTAATAACAGCAATGACTAAAACCCCTAACAGTCCAAAAAATACCCAACTTTGTCGGAAGTCAGTGGGGAAAAAATAGGGTTGTGCAGTCTCAATAAAATGAAAGACAAGTTTACGATTAAATTCAAAACGGGGCTTGGGCATTTTGGTAAAATAATTGTTTGGTGTCTATTATAATACAAAACTATTCAGAATTAACATTACAGACTATTTAGGTCTTTTTGTCATTTCAAATAAATTGTTGCTCTGACTATTCAGAAACCATTGAAATAAATATTTTTGACCATTAACATCAGTTAAATATAGTTTTATAATAGGTGATTTATAGAAAAAATCCCCCTAATAAAATCATGAAAATTTTAAGTTTGTTGTCATTTTTACTATTTTAGATAACCAGGGTTTATCTTGTCGAAATTCAAGCATAACCCAGATATTTAAACCAATGCAAACCGTAGACAAAGCGAGTAAAATAAAGGTAGGAGCTTGTATCACCCCTACTATCCACCAACTGACTACATGAAGGGATAAAATAAGAGCAAAACTCATCGCTATGACGACAGAAGTCATTAACTTCCAACGGGAAGGTTTAATCACAACAAAAATCAAGCTGAGTAGGGTAGTAAGTAAGTTTGCTGGAACTAAAAAAGCGCAAATCCCAACACAATTATTACGAGAGAATTCACCAAGAGAGATAATATCAAACATTAATTTAACCCAAGGGGTAATAGGCAAAGTCTTTAGTTATATTATATAGTAAGTTTGCCAAAATTATTGTCAAAAATCAGGCAAAACTTTCAGAAATTAAAATGATCCTAAGAATTTGTAGCTATTTACACCATCGTAGCGGATTGGGGAAAAGTCAACTATTTTTGATGATTCATTCCTTAAAAAGATGAACAATTCTTGAAATTCTATATACACTAGGGACAGGATAAATAATGGACATCAAACAAAATTTCTGATTTCATCATGACTTATACGACTCAACAACTGATTAAAATTCTCGATCAAGAATTACGGGCCACCTGGAAAGGGGAACGGGTTGTCTTATCCTGTCAAGATCGTATCAATAATCCTGTGATTGCCAAAGCCTTGAATCAAGATAAAATAAATCAAGTTTTTGCTTATCAAGACTTTCGCCGTCAAATTCATAAATATCAGATACAGCATCGGGTTTCAGGTATTATTTGGCGTAGCTGTACCTATCAAGGACAATCTATCCGTTATCCTGAATTACATAATCAATTAATTGCTGTTCCAGGGGATAAAGAAATTCTACTGAATGCTAAAGAATCTGTCATCAATTTTTGGTGGGAAATGACCCAAGGGATGAATTTTTGGCTGTCGGCCCATCATCGTCGTCCTATTTCTTGTGATTCTATTGAAGACTTTATCACAGAGGTGGAATGGGCCGAAATTGATGCCGCTAGAACTGAATTATACTTAGGATTATGTTGGGGAAATCCCCAAGAATATCAGTATCAATGGGCTAAACCTGATTCCGGTTGTCATCGGATTATTGCTGCGGTAGATGAACCAAGTTCTATTAAAGTTTAGTCGGAAAAAATGACTGAAACTACTGTGATTCTAACGACGGATAATCATCAAGAATGTTCTTTTAATCGATATCAGTTAAATACAACCCCAACACTCAAGACTTGATATCCTATAATATAGGATAGTCTTTCTAGGACTTGTTTGACTGTTCTTTTTGGGTGCTACGGTTTTCCCAACACCCTAATTATCTAGCCAAAACCCTGCCCCACGGGAACAATTGCTGTCATGACAGAAACTGTGGCAACCACTCAATGTTCTAAACCTGAATGCCAAGCTGCAAACTCGCTAGACAACAAATTCTGCGAACAATGCGGAACACCTTTGCTTAAGCGTTATTTATGGCCCTTAGGTAATTGGATAGAATCCTACCAAGTTGGTCAACTCATTGATGAACGGTATCTCCTCAAGGCCGAGAAGATTGTTTTAGACACCAAACCAGGAATTCCCCCCACATTTAACGAAGACATCCCCGATAAACTCAGGAATTATTTAAGATTATTTCCCTATCGTCTCCATTTGCCGCAAATTTATAGTTATTATTCTTTAATCAGCGAACCCGAAACCGTTGAAGAAACTCCCCCTCCGGTAACGGAAGAAACTCCTCCTCCAGTAACGGAAGAAACTCCTCCTCCAGTAACGGAAGAAACTTCCCCCAAGAAAGCGAAAAAGAAAAAATCGAGAAAACCGCCAAGAATTCTCCTTCAAGAATTTGATCCTGCTGCAGTGTGTTTACTGGAATACGGGACTATTCCCTTAGATGAGGCAGGAGAACCCTGTTATCCTACTTTATTACCTCAATTAACCGAAGTTTGGGCAGATTATCAAGACAATCCTTTGCGACAATTAAACTGGTTGTGGCAAATGGCCAAATTGTGGCAACCCCTAGAAGGACAGCGCATGGTGTCTAGTTTACTCAATCCTTTTCTCGTCAGGGTTAATGGGGGCAATATTCAACTGTTGGAACTCCACAAAGACGAACATAACTATCACAGTATTAAAGAATTAGGTCAGTTTTGGTTATCCTTGGTTGACGACGCATCTCCCCTGATTGTTGATTACCTAAAAACCCTTTGTGAATACCTGCAACGGGGTAAAATTCCCCATCCTGAATATCTTCTCCATTACTTTGACAATGCCTTAACCTATTGCGGACAATGGTACGAACTACAATATCAAATTTTTACCCAAACCGATGCCGGGCCAACGCGCCATCATAACGAAGATGCTTGTTATCCCCAGTCAGGAGAATTTAACCAACCCTCTCCAGAGTTTCCCAATTTTACTTTGGTTTGTGATGGCGTTGGTGGACAAGATGGGGGAGAAATTGCTTCTCAATTAGCCATTGATACCTTAGTCCAGGAAATTCCTAAACTCCCCGTTTTCCGAGAAAGTTGGAATTCTCAACACTGTCTACAACAGTTGGGAGAGGTGATCGCTTTAACTAATAATCTCATTAGTAAACGCAATGACGCAGAACACCGTCAAGATCGACAACGGATGGGAACTACCCTAGTTTTAACTTTAGCTCGTGGCCCTGAAATTTATCTAGCTCATGTGGGAGACTCCCGCATCTACCAAATCACTACCACCGGTTGTCATCAAGTCACCATTGATGATGATTTAGCTTCTAGAGAAGTTCGTCTAGGCTATTTATTCTATCGAGATGCTATTAAATATCCCAACTCAGGGGCCCTGGTGCAAGCTTTGGGCATGAGTAATTCCACCAATTTGCATCCTAATGTGGAACGTCTCATCATTGATGAGGATTGTATCTTTTTATTGTGTTCCGATGGGTTAAGTGATTATGATCGGATCGATCAATATTGGGACAGTGAAATTGCCCCTATCCTCAAAGAAAAAAAAGATCTCTCGACAGTTGGTAAACAATTAATTGAGTTAGCTAATGAGAAAAATGGCCATGACAACGTGACTATTGGCTTAGTTTATTGTCAAGTAAAATTAACTAATCTTAACCCAACGCCTCTGATGATGGCAGCCATAGAAACATCCCTCGCCAGTTTAACGGAAGGAGAACCGACCGAAGACAGCCTAGATGATACTTCCCAGGATCTCATCCCTACAGAACCCCTTAGCCCGTCTGCGGTTGCTCAACCTCAACCCCAAAAAATTTCACCACTTTTACTCAGTGCCTTCGGGCTATTAATTCTTATTATCGCTGCTGGTGCTTATGGCTTTGGACAACTTTTCAAACCCAATGACACCCCCTCCCCTAACCCATCCCCTTCAAACTCTGTAATCTCCCCTGTTCGGCCAAACTCTGGGAAGTGAAGTACCCCAACTAAACTTCATTGTTGATCTTTTTGTAGTATTTTTAGGTAGGGACTTCTGCCAACATTCTGTTAAACAGTTAATCGATAATTTGGATATCTTCTAGATTATTTATAACTCTAAGTTTGTTCGCTTTTTTTTATTGTATAGAGATAACTTTTCGATTTCGCACCCATAGGGCAAATACTGCGCTGGTGACAAACATTAGTAAACTATATATCCCGGCCGGAATCGCCATACTGGGTGTGTTTAGCAAGGTGCTGGCAATGGCGATCGCTAATGTCCCATTTTGGATACCGACTTCCACCGTGATTGCTTTAGTAATGCTATCATCAAGCTTGGCCACGGTGCCAATTCCATAACCAATAAGCATCGTCACTACATTCAATGTTAATGTTACTCCCCCCACTTGTCGTAAAGAATGAAGAACATTAGCACGTTCTTTTAGCAGTAAACCAAAGATGATTAAAGCTAAGAAGAATAGAGATAGCCATTTAACTGTTTTTTCAACCTTAGTAGCAAATTGGGGTGTGTAGTAGTTCAGCAACATCCCTAAAGAGACAGGAATTAGGGTGATCACCGCAATTTGCATAACGGTTTTTAAGATAGGCAACTGTAGGGCCGCTTCTCCTCCCATAAAGCTCTCCATGGCTAAGTTAACAACCAAAGGAATTGTAAAGACAGTAATTAAACTACTAATAGCCGTCAACGTAATTGATACGGCCACATTGCCTCGAACTAAATATGTGATCATATTGGAAGTAGCACCCCCAGGACAAGCAACTAAAATCATTACTCCTACGGCTAATTCTGGGGTGAGGGGGAAAATTCCCGCTAACAAAAAGCCCACTATGGGCAGCAGAATTAACTGAGCAATTAGTCCCAGTATTACGGCTTTGGGTTCAACCAATACCCGTTTAAAATCATCCACTTTCAGCCCTAACCCCATGCCCATCATAATGATAAACAGGGCAAGAGGGAGAAAAACCGCAGTAAGAAAATTAGACTCCATAATCACTCCACACACAGACGACTGCTGGCTATTTTACAATAACTTTCACTACAACGTCCCCTTAAACAGTCCTTGAGGACGCACCAACAACAGCACAATCATGATCAGGAGGGCCACCCCTAATTTGTAATTAGACCCCAACCAAGGCACACTTAACTCTTGGGCCACCCCAATGACTAACCCCCCGGCGATCGCCCCGTAAGGGTTGCCAATGCCCCCTAAAATAACGGAAGAAAACATCGGTAAAATCAAAAACCAGCCCATATTGGGGCGCACAGTAGTAGTAATTAAGCCAAACATGACACCCCCTAAGGCCGTCAAAATTCCTGTAATTACCCAAGTCCAGCGCACTACTTGTTCCACATTAATACCTGAAACCCTTGCTAAATCAAGATTATCCGCCACGGCCCGCATCGCTTTGCCAATTTTAGTCCGTTGCAATATCAAGTGTAAAATAAAGATAGCAACCACAGCCAAGATAATGGCCCATAGACGATCTGTTGCTAATTTTAAGCCAAAAATTTCCTGAGCCTGCACAATAGGGATATTATATCTTTGGTTATTGGCTCCCCAAATCATTAAAATACCATTGCGAAGAAACAGAGCTAAGCCAATAGAGATGATAATGAGGGTGGTTGATGTCGCTCGGCGATCGCGCATCGGTTTCCATAACAGATATTCCGAGATTAACATGGCCAAAACCGTACCCGCGGCCCCAACCACCACCGACAGTCCTAAATTTAGCCCTTGACTATTGACTAACCAAGTTAAATAAGCACCCAGGGTCAAAAAATCCCCGTGAGCAAAGTTAGACAGTCGCAAAATGCCATAGGTTAGGGTTAACCCTACGGACGCTAAAGCGATCACACTGCCAATGGCTAACCCGTTAAATAGGTTCTGTGCTGTCTCTAAAATGAGTTGTGATGTATCCATTCCCCAAATTGTCAATCCATATCTGTCTCAATGAACCATACACCATCTTGGGGAATTTCGGAGGAAATAACCAGCTATCGAGCCAGCAAAGATGATTGAAACCGCAGTTTTAAGGATGTTCCTTCTCCTGGGGGGGGATAGATGCAGATTTTAGTATTTGGGGCAAATTCTGCTAAATATTTCCTTAAAGATGGGAGAACTTTCAAGATTTCCCAATTACGTCTGTTATCAGGACAAATGATCACCAGAGTTAACGCATTGCTACAGGTGGTAAGATACCATCCACATTGGGATAATGGGGCTTTGGTATAGCGATCGCAGATGTCAGAGAAATATTGGGTGACAGCTTGATCAAGCTTCCGTTGTAGGGAGTCGTCTACAGGAACTTGGGAGGGCAAGTCTTCGGGAGGAAGGTAAGAATAGCTCATAGGAGCAATTGTCAGCAATTGATTACTTTTATAATTAAAATATTTACCTCTAAGTGTCACTGCTGTCAATCCCTACAAATTCAAGGGAACGGGGAACGGGGAACAGCCTCGGTGAGCAAATGCCCACACTTAAAAGACGCGATGCTCTGTGTGCTTGATCCTGTAAAATACAATGTGGCAGACAATTGATACTTTCTTGCCCCTGCTATCTTCAGCAGCAATATCAATAACGCTTTAACACTGTAATTTGGGAAGGCCGCTCCATGATTCACGACATCTTCATGCCTGCTTTAAGTTCCACCATGACCGAAGGAAAAATCGTCTCCTGGGTTAAGTCTCCAGGGGATAAAGTCGCCAAAGGGGAAACAGTGGTGGTGGTAGAATCCGATAAAGCAGATATGGACGTAGAATCCTTTTATGAAGGTTATCTCGCCATTATTTTAGTCGAAGCCGGACAAGAAGCCCCCGTGGGACAAGCGATCGCTTTAATTGCAGAAACCCAAGAAGAAATCGCTCAAGCGCAACAAAAAGCCCCCTCTAGCCCCTCAAAAACGGCTGAACCAACTCCACCCCCACCCCCAGAAACAAAGGCGGAGACGACCCCAACAGTCATCCCTAGCGCAGCCCCGGCTCCTTCCCCCAATGCTCATAATGGCCGCATTGTGGCTTCTCCCAGAGCCAAGAAATTAGCACAAGAATTAAAAGTCAACCTCAACGCCGTTGAAGGTAGTGGCCCCTATGGCAGAATTGTGGCTGAAGATATTGAACGGGCCGCAGGAAAAACCCCAACCCCTACCGCTACCTTACCTCAGTCTCCTGCACCCATTGCTACCCCGAAACCAGCACCCGCGGCCTCTCTACCCGTAACAGCAGGAGAAACTGTACCCTTAACCACGTTCCAAAAAGCAGTGGTACAAAACATGGTAGCTACCCTACAAGTGCCGACCTTCCATGTGGGTTATACTATCACTACCGATGGCTTAGATAGGCTTTATAAACAAATTAAGTCCAAAGGCGTGACCATGACGGCACTCCTTGCTAAAGCGGTGGCTGTGACTTTACAAAAACATCCTCTCGTTAATGCTAGTTATAGCGATCAGGGCATTCAATCTCCTCAATCGATCAATGTGGCGATCGCCGTGGCGATGGATGATGGGGGCTTAATTACACCCGTTTTACAAAATGCCGATCAGGTTGATATTTATTCCTTGTCCCGCACTTGGAAAGATTTAGTGGAGCGGGCCCGCACGAAACAATTACAACCCCAAGAATACAATAGCGGCACCTTTACCCTTTCCAACTTGGGAATGTTTGGGGTAGATCGCTTTGATGCTATTTTACCCCCAGGACAAGGCTCTATTTTAGCGATCGGTGCTTCTCGTCCCCAAGTCGTAGCAACACCAGAAGGGTTATTTGGGGTGAAACGTCAAATGGCAGTCACTATTACTTGTGATCACCGTGTTATCTATGGGGCCCATGCCGCAGCCTTTTTACAAGATTTGGCTAAGTTAATTGAAACCAATGCTCAATCTTTAACGCTTTAATCATTAAAGCCTGACACACAAACGAGTATCAATTGTCCCACCAATAGCTTGAAAAAGGCAGAAAGTCTTGCTCAGCTTAGGTGGGTTTTCTTTCAAAATGTTTGTTAAATTTCTTGAGTTTGTTTCACACTTGCTCCCTGAAAAATGAGAAGGTAAGTTGTATTAGCGATCGACACAGCTTTGCTATTTCATTATTGATGGCCGCAAAATTCTATGACAGCAACTTCATTTCAATCTCAACCTAATTTAGCCTCTCGCTTAGTTAATGGCATTTTATCTATTAAACCTCTCGCTAAGTTGGCTAAACATCAAGCGAGATCCATGATGATTAACCGGGCCGAAAAAATTGGGGTTCCTTGGCGGGAAAATGTGCGTCAACTTCGTACCCACAACTGGGAAAAGGAACTCGTTAGGGTGGAAAATCCTAATTTAGTCTACCCTGACTATTATCTTTGTTCTTTCCATGCCTATGATAAGGGTAATTTAAGCTGGGAATCTGCCCTAGAAGTGGAATCTGCAGCTTATGCGGTTCATGCTAGTATTTGGCCTGGGGCCGGGGTTAATGGTGATCCTCGGTTGCGTCAAAATTATCATGAAATATTGAAGCAACAATTACCTCTCACACCTCAAGCGATCCTTGATCTCGGATGTAGTGTGGGAATGAGTACCTTTCCCTTACAACAAATTTATCCCCAAGCTCAAATTACAGGAGTAGATTTATCTCCTTATCATCTTGCGGTTGCTCAATATCGCAGTCAACAACGGGATCTTTCTATTAAATGGTTACACGCAGAAGCAGAATCTACGGGTTTACCGGAGACATCTTTTGACCTGGTTTCTACCTTTTTGTTGTACCATGAATTGCCTCAAAAAGCAGCTAAAGCTATTTTTCAAGAAGCCTATCGCTTGTTACAACCAGGGGGCTATTTTACCATGATGGATATGAACCCTCGTGCGGAAGCTTACCAGAAAATGCCTCCTTATATTCTGACTTTACTCAAGAGTACGGAACCCTATTTGGATGAATATTTTTCCTTAGATATCGAAACAGCTTTGAGGGAAACCGGGTTTGAGTCTCCTAAAATTACTCCTATTAGTCCCCGTCATCGGGCCATTGTTGCTAGGGTAAAAAAATAGATAGTCAGTAGTCAGTAGGTTGGGTTTAAGCATCAAACCCAACTCAAACTCAATCTTCAACAATTATCAATTATCAATTGATAACTCAAGCTCCTTTATCATTAAAATAAGTTCATTATTTTCTAACCATGATTACCACACAAGCTAAACTGATAACTGATACTTGGATAACTATTACTTGGGAAAACTATTTACAATTATGTGATGATCCCAACTATGAAAAAGCTAGGTTTTATTATTATAATGAACAAGGAAGAATTGAAATGACACCTATAGGAAATGATCACTCAAGAGATCACTCAATTATTACCTATGCTATTCATCTTTACGCTGCACTTAAAGGACTTTATTTAAACGGTAATGATAATTGTAGTTATCGTAAAGCAGGAAAAAAAGAAGCACAACCTGATTTATCTTTTTATATTGGAGATAATGTTAATGTTATTCCTTATGGCACTTCTATTGTTGATTTAAACATTTATACTCCCCCTAATTTAGTCATTGAAGTCTCTAATACTTCCTTGGCAGATGATAAGGGAGAAAAACGTCTTTTATATGAAGATTTAGGGGTACAAGAATATTGGATAATTGATGTGAAAAATGTCAATATTATTGCGTTTCAAATGGAAGAAAAAGGCAGCAGACGCATTACTCAATCTCAGGTTTTACCAGATTTAGAAATGAGTATCTTAGTTGAAGCTTTACAGAAAAGTAGAGAAAGTAATCATTCTGAAGTTAGTCGCTGGTTACTGCAACAATGGCAAACAAATTAATCCATAAATCCCTCTGTTTTCAGGGCAAACCGCCGTTTGCCCCTACAGGTGAAATCTATCCGAGACGACGACGAGAAGCCACGCCTAACGCACCAAGAGCAATTAAACTGATGATACTACTGGGTTCGGGTACTGATTCGCTTACAATAGGATTAACATCCCCATTAATAGCTACAAATCCACCCCCGTCAACATTGGCGGAATTTTCAGCGATGAAGAAAACAGTGTCAGTATCCGCATTAATTCCATAGAAACGGAATTGCACAGGGCCTGTTTGGGGTGCTAAACTACTCAAATCTAGGGTATAGGTTGCAAAACTGCCAGTCAAGTTGATACTCCCTAAGTCACTGGTGAAACCATCAATACTAGAGCGCAACACTAAATCTAGATTAGTCTCATCCATTTGCGCGTTGAGTTGCAAATTGCTGAAGTCCATCTCAAACCCAGCATTAGCCTCTACCTGAAATTCTAGGTATTGACTGAGATCAACTGTAGCACCAGTATTCCAACTGCCAGATGAGCCATCAGAAGCCGTACCCGCTCCACCGAGTCCAAATGCCGGTAAGAACAGATGTTGTATATTAGCAGTATCTAAGCCTGTGGTGGATATATTCCCATCACTGGTATCTGCTGCCACTGGATAAGTTGCTCCCCCTGTTAAAAATTGATTCCAACCAGCTATGACAGCAGCGTTGGCGGGTGTCGCTCCTGCTACCCCAATTAAGGCTAATGGCGTTAAAACTGTCAGTAATTTTTTCACCGATTTCACTCCTCTTAAGTTAAAACAATTTTGGCTAAATTTGGGTAAATTCACCTAAATTTACTACCAGACACTAGCAGAAATCGGGGGGGGGTCAAGAGGTGTTTGATATAAATTTTAAATGTTTTGATATTAAAGCAATAAAAAATAATTATACAATATGGTTGTTCTAATTATTGGGAAGGATAATCTAGCCAAATTAACGACCATTACAGTCTAAAGCCTGATACTATAAGAACAAAGGCTGTCTGCACAGCCTCATTAAGCGTTACGGCTCAGAGATTCTTCCTAGAGCCTCGCGCGGTACACAAAATCATTGTTTTTGTCTCTAAATCTCAAAAAAAAATTGCCAAATTTTAGCTTCAATGATCCAAAGGGGCAAGTTTTATGATATACTATTTTATAATGGGAAATAGTGGCTTTTTTGCTTTTTGAAGGTTATGTTTCCACTATGAAGTATTATTTTTAATAATTGCACAAACTTTCCCAAAAGTCAAATAAATCTAAGTCTCAATCTCAGTAGATCAAAAACTCCCAGCTTAAAAAACCCGATTTTTAACCAAACAGTAACGAAGTCATGCTTGGTTTGCTGTCTTTAAAAATCGGGTTTTTGTGATTTTTTCATCATGCTTAGGGCTTAACTAATCTTGAGCCACAATCACCACAGTAATATTATCAGAACCGCCGCCATCCTTAGCCGCTTCAATTAAGTTTGTGGCAATTTCCTCGCAAGATTTACCATGCTCAAAAATCTCTTGAATAGCTTCATCGGCAACTTCTTCCGTTAACCCATCACTACACAATAATAGTTGATCCCCTGGCTGTATATCTAACTTGGCAATTTCCACCGTATTAGTATCCTTACGCCCCAAACATTGGAATAAAACGTGCCGCCAGGGATGAGTTTTTGACTGTTCTGGGTCAATATCTCCCATTTTTAAGGCCCTTGCCACCCAAGTATGATCTTCCGTAATTTGCTCTAAATTGCCGTCTCGGAGACGATAGAGGCGAGAGTCTCCTACATGGCCCCGTAAAGGTTGCTCTCCCCGGAACAACACTACCACTGCGGTCGTTCCCATTTCCCGTCTTTCAGGATGACTTTGTTGGTCTTCTAAAATACCCTGATTAGCCTTTAAAATCGCTTCTTCGAGAATCTGATGGGAGGAAGCTTCAGATTCCCAGTAACTATCAAGGTGGGTTTTAATCTGTTGTGTAGCAATGAGACTAGCTTCTTGTCCCCCTGCATGGCCACCCATCCCGTCGGCTACAATGAAAAAACGCCCATCAGGGTCGATATAAAAGTTATCCTGATTGACCGATCTCAACAGTCCTGGATCAGTAAGACCCTTGAAACGACGATTTATCATTGGTGAGTTGGTTAGTAACGATTAACAATAGTAACGCTGCTTTTAGAACATCCGATCTAAGCGATTGATGCGACGAAGCAGGCGAATTAATGCCCATGCTGGAGCTAACCCTATTATAATAGCGGCGATAGCAACTTGAACATAAGCATTCACAAACAAAATAGTAGCACAAACCCCTAAAGCACTGATAAAAAGGGCATAATTTGTTGCCATTTGCATCATGCTTAAGCGGCGTAACAGGCGATCAGACTCGACTGAGCGCACCCGTAAGCGAATGTCTCCCCGATCTAACTTTTCAATGGTATCCTCAATCCGTCGTGGTAATCCCAAAGCGGTATTACTCACTTGAGTTGCTTGACGGGTAATTTCATCAATAATACTGTTGGCCGTGTTTCCATCCATATCAGCAATTAAGTTCATAGCAAAGGGTTGGGCGACTTCCATAAAGCTAAAATCCGGATCTAAGCCTTTACCAACTCCTTCTAAAGTTGAAAAGGCCCGCATCACAAAGGTAAAGGTGGCCGGAAAGCGAAAGGGTTGATCGTAAGCAATTTCGTACAAATCATCACTAATTTGGGCCACAGACTGTTCTTCAAAGGGTTTATCCATGAAGTTATCCAGCATAAATTGAACGGAACGACGCACTGGCCCCATGTCATCCGTGGGACTCAAAGCACCCAGAGCAACGAGAGATGTTACCACGCGATCGCCGTCTTTTTGTGCGACACCAAAGAGGGTATCCATCAACTTTTCTCTGACATTGGTTTCAATGCGTCCCATCATGCCGAAATCATAGAAAATCAAGGCCCCATCAGTATCAACGGCAATATTACCAGGGTGGGGGTCAGCATGGAAAAAGCCATCATTGAGCAGTTGACACAAATAAGCTTTGGCTCCTAATTTCGCCAACAACTTGCGATCTAACCCTGCTGCTTCTAATCCTTCATAATGACTGATTTTGATGCCGGGAAGATACTCTAAGGTGAGAACACGGGGGGAAGTATAACGCCAGTATACCCTGGGAACTTTGACCCAATTTTCTCCCCGAAAATTGCGGCGAAAGGTATCAGCATTTTGCCCTTCATTCAGATAATCAGTCTCTAACCAAAGAATGCGACAACATTCTTCATAAATACCGAGCCAGTCCCTTCCTTTACCCCAACGGGGATGATTTTGGAAATAATAAGCGATTTTTTTGAGAATAGCTAAGTCGATGGTAAATAATTGTTTCAGGCCGGGACGTTGTATCTTAACAACGACTTCTTCGCCACTATGAAGTTTGGCTTTATGAACTTGTCCTAAACTTGCTGCTGCAATGGGAATGGGATCAAAACTCCGATACAGTTTTGAGAGGGGTTTGGCAAAATCTTTTTCAATAATGGCGGTAACTTGCTCGTAAGTAAAAGCAGGAACCTCGTCTTGAAGTTTGGAGAGTTCATTGACATATTCAACAGGGAATAAGTCGGCACGGGTTGAGAATAATTGCCCTGCTTTAATAAAAGTGGGGCCCAGGTTGAGCAAGTTTTGTCTGATCCAAAGAGCTTGTTTTTCTCGCCGTACTGCTAATTTTTCTTCTGTGTAGCCCCCTCGATAACTCCATTTCTTGCCATTGAGCCAAAATTGAGATAGCAAGGTGAGAACGAACCGCCAAATATCAAGACGACGACGGGTAATAGAGTAGTTTTCTTGATTCCAACGGTATTTTTGGGCCGTTTCTAATGGGGTCATACTTTTGGAGACAGAGGAACTTTTCTGGGCAGCAAGAGCGGGGTTGACGTTTGAAGACAGGGCAGACACTCGGTTTCTGGTTGATGCTAACTTAGGTTTTTAAGGGATGAGAGGTAGAAAAATCGGGTTAAACTTGTTGACTACGATAATTTTTGAGTTCTGCTTTGAGACGGGCAATTTCTGCTCGTAAATCATCAATAGTCTCTTGGAGATCTACAGGGGAACCGTCCTCTGTGGTTGTGGAACTTGTGCTGTCTTGAGATACATCTCTCTGGGCCCGATACTGCACTTCTTCGATAAACTGGCGCAGTTGTTCCCGTTGCTCAGCATCAAATTTTCCCAGTTCACTGAGGGCGTTGGTTAAGGAATCTTCGACTTTCTCACTGAGGACTTCAGCGAAAGCTCGACCTAAAAAGAAGGCATGAAGAACAGGATTACTCATTTAGCAAATTTTGTTAACGCTTTTGTAACAAATTATATACTGCTTCTTGGAAGTGTGGGAAGTTTGAGGAATAAGGGAGCAGCGATCGCAGTATGAAAGAGTTGGGCTAAATGAGTTAAATTAAAGTTGAGGGTTACAATTATGAGAAAATACGATTGGGATGGCTACACAATTAATCTCTATCGTGATGATGATGGTGATTGGTTAGCTTATCTGGTAGATTTTCCGAATGTCTCAGCCTTTGGTGATACACCAGAAATTGCCCTTGATGAACTTTATGAAGCATGGGAAGGAATGAAAGATTGCTACAAAGCGGACGGCGAAGATGTCCCTATAGCACCACGCAGCAAAGAATACATTAATTCAAGTACCATCTAACAAAATAGAAACCTAAGTCATAAGTCTTAGGTTTCTTCTGAATTATTAGGGAAAGATGGTCAAATTTGACGCTTCTCAGGATCAACGGGAATAAACACTTTGGATTTTCTCAGATATTTCCAGGCAATGCCATCAGGATCTTTACTCTGACTCCACTCAGAAAAATTGGCTTCTCCTTTACGCCGACCAATGGTACTGGGGGTTGTATCTAACCGCTTCGCCAAATCTACTTGAATTAGGGTAAATTTCTGTTTTGTCTCAGGGTTAGTAACTGTTTCCGTTTCCTGGGGTGGCGGTGGTTCGGGGGTTTCTTCGATGGGGAGTAAATGGTCTGATGAGATCTCTGAAACGGGGGTAAGATCAGACAAGGAAGGCGTTTCGCTAACAGCTTGATTAAGTTGTTGTCGTTCTTCTTTAAGTTCCGCTAGTTGAGCAAAAGGACTCGATAGAGGTTGAGGGGGTGTCGCTTCGGAAATGGTTGGCGTTTTCTCTGTCACCGAATAGGTTTCTGGAATGTCAATTTCTTCCTCTTCATCATCCCAAAGATCTTCGAGTTTCTCCGGCTCAGCTTCCTCTGTCAAGGGTTCACTGTCATCAAAAATGCTGCCTAGGGTACTGGCCGTAATAAAGAAATAGATTCTACCCTGTTCTGGTAATTCTTGATAATTAGCCCCGTATTCTTGAGCTTTTCTGGCGAGAAACCGCTTGGCACTCCCGGCACTTAAATCGGCTTTGAGGGATAAATCTAGGGGTGTGATACGTCCTTGATTCTGTTGTAGCAATTGATTGAAGATGGGATTCATCCTTGTACACCATTGCTGCCATTGATAATTGTCGATCAGTTTCCAGACAACAATTAAGGCAACAAATCCCAGTATCCACATCCAAGCTTTATAGAGTAGTACAATGACTCCTGCTAAGGGAAGGATGAAGATGAGAAAGGCGGCCGGATTACCATTGAATGCTTTTCCAGTCATAATTTCTGGTGTTCAATAGGATTGATTGGTAAAACTGATGTCATTATGCACCTAAGTTTCACCTATATAGAAATCGATTTTCAAAGAACTATATATTATCAGTATTTGAGCCACTTTCATCTTAAAAACGTCTGGTCATTTGCACCCCGTACAAAATTCCTAGGAAAACGGATATAATCATCAATACTAAAATCACCCCCCCAGGGATAAAGCCTAAGATGCCTAAACCTCTCAAAATATACAGGATGAGAGTGATGAGACAGGAAACAAGCAAGGCAAGGGTGACAGGCGATCTGGGGAAACGGGTTGATTTACTCATTTAACTCTCATTTATAATTCATTTCTCAACAATTCTAGGACTTTTTGCCAAGCATCTTTCGCTGCTTCTCCATGATAACTGGCCCGTTTATCGCAGAAAAATCCATGGCCTGCCCCTGGATATTTAAAAATACGATGGGGAATATTATTCTGTTTTAAAGCTGATTCAATCATGTTTACTTGTTCAACAGGAATACTCCTATCTTCCATGCCAAAAAAGCCATACAAAGTTCCTTTAATATCTGGGGTACAATCTACTGTTGCTTTTCCCTCTTCCCCTGGCATCCAATTAGCAATTCCTGCTCCATAAAATGAGGCTGTTGCTTTAATCTCTTTGAGAGTGGAAACAAGATAAACTACATGGCCCCCAAAGCAAAATCCGATTGTTCCTAGACCTGTTTTTTTCACTTGGGGTAAGGTGTAAAGATAGTCAATGGTTGCTTGAATATCGGATAATAATTCTGAGGCTTTGGTTTGATTTTTATAGACTCTGCCAATTTCAATTGATTCTGGGGTGTAACCTGTTTCAAAACCAGGGGCTTGACGCTGATAAATAGCGGGGGTAATGGCTACATATCCCTGCTTAGCTAATCGTCTCGTTATGTCTCGAATATGCTCGTTAACGCCAAAAATTTCTTGAATAACAATGACTCCAGGAAATAGTCCTTCTGCTTCTGGTATTGCTAAGTAACTATCAATTTCTAAGTGACCATTTTGAATAGAAACTTGTTGGGTTTTAATCTCTAATTCTGTCATATTTTCTACTTAATAGATAATCTTGATGTGCCAATTATTAACGTAAAATAAACAGATACATTTCAGGAAGACTAATTTGTTTAGAAACCAATTTCAGGACTTTAAATACTGATGAGCTTTTCATTGGTTTGCCCACTTTATCGGCAAAGATAAGCCCTGATCTTTTTTGATAATATCCATTAAGATAGACGGTTAAATAGGGCTTTAATGTAGACAGAATGGGAACACATTTCGGTTTACCAAATTCTGACTGATTAATGATAATTTGATCATCTTTGATGTCACTCACTTTGAGGGACAAAATATCACTAATTCTTGAAGATGTAAAATAGGCTAAGGCAACAATGGTTCGATACTTAAGGGGTAGGATGCCCAGAAATTCTTCTAAGAGGGAAAATTGATCTAAGGATTCTGGAGGGGTGTAAGTCAGGTTGAGCATAGTTATGGGTGTGGGATGAGGAGGAAGAATCTAAAAAAAATCTTAATATGCTTCCATCCTAACAAAGAATTCCTAAAAAATAACAAAATTGTATAGAAGACAACCAAACTTTGACCTAGACAGGAATCTAGGGGATCTGGTATCCTCTAGAGGAAGACTCAGGATTGTCTTAGGGAAGAATGGATTTACATTTATTGCTTAATTCTATCCATTGCTCAAGCTCAAGTTCTTCTGCACGGACTTGAGAGTTGAGGTTTAATTGTGTTAGTAAGTCTATCAAGTGATCCCCATCAATAAGACTTTTCAGATTATTGCGTAACATTTTTCTACGACTCGAAAATCCTACTTTAATTAGAGTTTCTAACTGTTTAGGATTAAGAGCAGGATTTTTGAGAATTCTGGGACGCAAAGCAATGACAGCAGAGTCCACTTTTGGGGGGGGAGAAAAAGCTTTACTGGGAACATCACAAATATAATTACATTGGGCTAAATACTGCATTCTGACTGATAATGCACCATAATCTTTGTTTGCTGGTGCTGCGATAATTCTTTGGGCAACTTCTTTTTGAACCAATAAAACAATTAATTCATAAGCTGGAATTTGGGGATGGGAAATTGTGCCTAATAATTTCTCTAAAATGGGGCTTGTAATATTGTAAGGTATATTGGCAACGACTTTATTAAGCGGTAAAAATTTAGGAAAATCTTGGGCTTGAGTTTCAATATCTAACTTCAGAATATCCCCCTGTAATAATAAAAAATTGTCAATGTTTCCCAAGCTTTTTACTAAACCTTTACATAAATCTCTATCTAGTTCAACCGCAATTAAAGATTGAACAATAGGTAAGAGACGACGGGTCAAAATACCTGTGCCTGGGCCAATTTCTAAGATGCGATCGCTCTCTTTTAGTTGGGCGGCCGTTATAATCTGTTCTAAGGCTTGTTCGCTGCGTAACCAATGTTGAGCAAAACGTTTACGAGGTTGAGGCATAATTGATAACTTAAAACTAATTTAAAATTCAAGCTCAAAACCATCTATAATACTTCTGAACAATCAGAATATTTTATTCCTCTACTAACTAACTTCTAATTTTATGATAACATCTCCTCAATCTGAGAAACTTAATTTTACCACAAAACTGGCTTATGGTGCTGGAGATTTTGGACCAGCAATTACGGCTAATATCCTAGTATTTTATTTACTTTTTTTCTTTACAGATGTAGCAGGTTTGCCTGCTGGTTTAGCGGGAAGTGTGCTGATGATTGGGAAAATTTCTGATGCGATTAATGATCCGATTATTGGCATTTTAAGTGATCGTACTCGTTCTCGTTGGGGTCGTCGTCTTCCTTGGATTTTAGCAGGAATAGTTCCCTTTGCTTTCTTGTATTGTTTACAATGGATAATCCCTCATTTTAGTGATGATATTAATACTAACCAATGGAGCTTATTTGCTTATTATGTATTGATTGGTATTTTATTTAATATTACCTATACTACGGTTAATTTACCTTATACAGCCTTAACCCCTGAATTGACTCAAGATTATAATGAGCGAACAAGTTTAAATAGTTTTCGGTTTTCGTTTTCTATTGGGGGAAGTATTTTATCGTTAATTCTCTATATCTTAGCGTCTATTGCCTATCCTAATGATGCTCAAACCAGATTCTTTGTGCTGGGATTAAGTTGCTCTATTTTGGCAATTATAGCCTTGTTATGGTGCAGCTTAAGAATTCAAGAAAGGGGAGCTAATCCTATTCTGAATTTAGCTAATAAAAAGCAATTAGGCAACATCTTAACCTTGCTTGGTATCTTAGGAATTATGTACGGAATTTTGAGAATTATCCCTGGCATTTCACCCCTAATTGGTGGTCACAGTAGGTTAGATTATCTCAGCTTTTTTGCCTTGTTAGCAAGTTTATTGATTTTGGGTTTTGGACTAAGTTTAGTATTTAGTAAAACAGAAGAACATTTAGTTAATAAAGAAGCACAACAAGAAAACAAAATAGCACAAACAATAACGTCTTTATCATTTCCTCAACAGCTAAAAATCGTTTTTAATAATCGTCCTTTTCTCTTTGTAATCGGTATTTATTTATGTTCTTGGTTAGCAGTTCAGTTAACAGCTTCGATTCTTGTTTACTTTGTGGTTAGTTATATGAGGTTAGGAGAAGATACATCAGGTTTTGTCGCTTTAGCTGTCCAAGGAACTGCTTTAGTAATGTTGTTTTTTTGGCAAGCAGTGAGTAAAAAACTCGATAAAAAAATTGTCTATTTTATGGGAATGGGAGTTTGGATAATTGCCCAAATTGGATTATTTAGTTTACAACCTGGACAAGTTACTTTAATGTTTATTTTAGCAATTATGGCAGGTTTTGGGGTATCGGTTGCTTATCTAATTCCTTGGTCAATGGTTCCCGATGTCATTGAATTAGATGAATTAGAAACGGGACAAAGAAGAGAAGGGGTTTTCTATGCGTTTATGGTGCTTTTACAAAAGTTTGGGTTAGCATTAGGATTATTCTTAGTAGGTGTGGTTTTAGAAGCAGCAGGATTTATTGCAAGAGTCCCTGGTGAAGATATTCCTATTCAACCGGAAAGTGCTTTATTAGCAATTCGGATTGCCGTAGCTCCCCTTCCTGCTATCATTTTAATTATCGGTTTAGTTTTGGCTTATTTTTACCCTATTACCCGCGAAGTTCATGCAGAAATTCGCTTAAAATTGAGAGAAAGACAGGAACAGAATAGTTAAAATTGGAGAGAATTCATTAGCCAAAGTTACTATAAACAGTAAAAAACCTCAGCATCACTGAGGTTCAATGGGAGAAATCCGATTTTATCAAGCAAGAGATGAAAATATTAGCTAATAACAGCAGAAACGATAACTAAGCTGGTAATGAAGAATGCAGCGATTGCTCCTTGGACTAAGTAACGACGTTGTTGGTAAGGAGCAGGATACTCAGCGTAGTAAGCTTTGGGTTCTACTGCGTAGGCGTTGGTGAGTCCGTTATCGATTTGGGTGGTGTACATCGGTTTTGACCTCCGGTGTGTCTCTATGTATATTAATGTAACAAATACATTTAGTTTTGTAAAGATGGCTTGACAAATTTATTTTTATACGATCCATTAAGTCCGCTTATCTTTAGTTCTCAGGGAAGACTCAGAGAGCATTAGGGGCAGTCTCAGGGGAGGTGATTATGTTATAGATGGGGAACAAGTTCCACTTATTTCCACTTCATCCCTGGAAAGGGAACGGTTAAAACCATGAATATACCTGAGTTTTGGGACTGACATCACCCCTGAAGACCCAATATAGTAAAGGTAACAAGAAGAACAGAGGTCACGAAAATGTTTAACACCACCACCACCAACAACACCACTATCGTCCGCAACTACATTATTCTTGCTGCTACCGTTATGTTTGCTTCCATGGGCTTAACCGACACATTTTTGGCCCCTACCCGTGCTGGACAACAAAACCGCCTCGATAACTATGGACAAGTTGTCAGTGCTGGAATCGTTGCTTATTCACAAAAGCTTGGTCGTTAAACTCTCTGGGTTCGGCCCTTTTCTCTTGTTCTTGCCCTGTCAAAAGACAGGGTTTTTTTTATGGGCTTTAAGGTTATATAAGTAGTCGGACATAAATAAACAGCCTCCTATGCTATGTTACTGTTTATAAATCAAACGTAAATACTATAGTTAATTCGTTAATCAAGAATGAACTGGACACCTGAAGCTGAAGCAAGACTCAAAGAAATTCCTTTTTTTGTCCGTCCCGCAGCCCGCAAGAAGATTGAAAAGTTTGCTGCGGAGGCAGGTCATAATCAAATTACCGTAGAAGTTCACGAACAAGCAAAAGCCAAGTTTGGCAGTAAGTAGAGACTGTGACAATTATTAAAGTGTCCTCTCTCCCTCCCATTAAACAATTATTGGTGTATAGTTGTATATAAGTTGATACCGAAAAGGTATCGTAATGGTGTGAGTGAGTAAGTAGAAAAGCATTTGGGGTCGAAACACGGCAAGACTCCCAGGTGCTTTTCTCATTGAAGAATGTTTTTCGTAAGCACTAGAGATATCAACAAAATGCTGAGGAAAATTAACCCAAATAAAATAAAGGTGGTTTTCTGCGATCGCTGCCATATTTCAGCATAACCCAATTGATGATTCTGAATCAAGATAAAAGCAGGTGGACTAAAAATAAATGGCAGAATACGATTCAATCCTAGTCTAATAAAAAAGTTGATATTCCACAATTGACGACGGAAAGGATCTTGATTATACTGCCAAGGAAAAGCTGTTTGACATAACCTTATTAAAGCAAAAATATCTGGCGATCGCTTAGACTCATACAAGGGTAATGCTTGGGTTAAGTCATCATTAGTTTGAGATAAGATATCATGGAAAATAAAAACATCTTCTAAAGCAGAATTAACCCCTTGTCCAATATCTGGGGGAAAACAATGTATAGCATCTCCTAATAAAATAATTCCGGTCTTATTTTCTTCATTTAACCAATAGCAACCCTCACAATATTGGGGAATGGGAAAACATCCCCCCTCACTTTTAGCAAATCTTTCTGCTTCTTGGGGATCAATAATTTTATTAATAGGTAACTGGGGAAATGCTTGCTCAAAAAATTGATAAAGTTGGTCACTATTTTTGATGTCCCAAAGTTGATGATGGGGACGAGTAATTAAATTAGCAGTGCGAGGTGTATCAGGATTTTTTAGGGGAAGTATCCCCAAGGAAATCGATTTATCTTGTCCTTTAAAGGTTCCCCGAATAACATAAGCTTGCTCACAAATTGCCCGATCTTCATTATCATCTGATAGGGGAAAATTTGGGGGTAAGGTCAACACTTTATATCTTAACCTTGAACTGGGAGAAGGAAATTCTTTCATCTTAAATCTATCAGATAGTGTTGAATTTTCTTGGTTTAAAGTCATTCTCACCATAGAATTAAATCCATCACAACCCACTAATAAAGATGGTTTAAATGTCAAGATTTTACCTTCTTGATCTTGAGCAATTATTTCTAAGTTCTCATCAATATTGTTTTTAATTTCAATACATTTTGTAGCAAATAATACGGTAATTTTATCTAACCAATGATGTTGAATTTCTTGATAAAGCAAATTAACAAAATCTCGTCTTTGCAACCAATAAGCTGTTTTTCGTTTCGGATCAACAATAGGCAATTTAACAGTTTTTCTTTTACTATTTGCTTCTATTTTTGTCAAGTAAAAATCCGTACTCGCAACACTAATTCTTGCTAATTTATCAGTAATTCCTAAAAGATCTGTGAACTTTTGACCTCTTCCATCGATCATATAATTAAAAGATTTATCGGGTTCATAATAGTCAGCACTGGGACGTTTTTCAATCACTGTAATGTTATCCCAACCTCGTTTCGCTAACATCAAAGCTGTGGAAAGTCCTGCGGGGCCACCTCCAATAATTACACTATCTTTAAATTTTGTTATTGCTTGGTTTGTTGTTGCTGATTTCATGATTTAACTAGCTAAAAATTGAGCAATTTTTTGGATAATAAATAAACTAGAGATTGAGTTCCCTTCTGCATCTAGGGCAGGACTATAACAAGCGATCGCCCCTTCTTCTGGTACTAAGGATAATATAGCACCACTGACCCCTGATTTGGTAGGAAATCCCACTTTTTTGGCAAAGGTGTCTGATGCTTCATAGAGTCCACAGGTAGTCATAATTTCCCTCACAATCAAACAATTTTCTTGAGAGAGAGAAGAGGGGCAATTTACTAATAATAAACCCAAACGAGCTAAATCAATAATGGTTCCCGAAAGACAACAAATGTGATTATAAGTATCTAAGGTAATTTCAGGCTCATTTATTTGGTTTTGTTTGACTAATTCTTGCAGAATTGATTGATTACGAATATTGGGTAAAGATTGAACAGAATTTAACATGAATTCATCTAAAAATAAATTACAATTAGCCTGTTTATTTAACCATTTTTGTAAATTTTGACAGCGAGTTTTACCATCTTTTCCAAGCAATAAAGAAGCTAGGGTGATGGCCCCACTATTAATCATCGGATTTCTAGGAAAACCTTGATCTATCTGTAATTGTTCAAGAGAATTAAAGGGATAATTAGAGGGGTCACGGCCAACCTTATTAAAAATAAATTCTTTTCCCAATTGGGAGAGTAAATAGAATAATAAAAAAGGCTTGATAATACTCATCAAAGGGAAAGTTTTATCAATGTCTCCCTGTGCATTAATTTGATGATTGATAGGGAGAATACAAACCGCTAATAAATTGGGAGGCGTTTGCTGCAATAAAGGGATATAATTAGGGAGTTTACCTTTATTTGCTGCTTGAGATGCTTCAGTTAACCAGTGTGATAATTGTTGAGAATTTAAGTTAGTTAGTAATTGGCCCATTCTCTTTTTTCAATAGGAATTCAACCTACAAAATACACCAAATCTTATAAAATAAAACTAGATCACTTATCTTTATAAACTATTGTGACTCAAGACTCTTCAAATCTTTGGCCCGAGGTACTACAACAACTGCTTAACCAACAGTCCTTATCCCAACCCCAAGCCTCTCAACTGATGCAAGGATGGTTAGAAGAAGCCATTCCTCCTGTGCTATCTGGGGCTATTTTAGCAGCAATTCAAGCCAAAGGAGTATCTGCTAACGAATTAGCGGGAATGGCTCAAGTCTTGCAAAAACAGTCTATACCAGAAACTCCTATTAATCATAGTCAACCCGTCATTGACACCTGTGGAACCGGAGGAGACGGAGCCTCTACCTTTAATATATCAACTGCCGTCGCCTTTGTCGCTGCTGCTGCCGGGGTAAAAGTCGCCAAACATGGCAACCGTTCCGCATCTAGTAAAGTTGGCTCAGCCGATGTGTTAGAATATTTAGGAGTCAAACTATCAGCAACTCCCGAAAAGGTAGCAGATGCTTTAAAAGAAGTTGGTATTACCTTTTTATTTGCTCCTGGTTGGCATCCGGCGATGAAGCACGTGGCCCCCTTAAGAAAAACCTTAAAAATTCGCACTATTTTTAATTTATTAGGCCCTTTAGTTAACCCATTGCGTCCCACTGGCCAAATTATTGGGGTTTATTCTCCTCAGTTTTTAAGTCCTATGGCCCAAGCTTTAAATCAATTAGGAATTCCCCAAGCAATGGTATTATATGGACGGGAAAAATTAGATGAAGCAGGGTTAGGAGATGCTACAGATTTAGCCTTATTAAAAGATGGCAAAGTGAGATTAGGTGAAATTAACCCTTCACTATTAGGATTAACTGCCGCACCTCTAACCGCTTTAAAAGGCGGAAATGTCGAAGAAAATGCCACAATTCTTACTAATGTTTTACAAGGAAAAGGCACTCAAGCACAAGAAGATGCAGTGGCTTTAAATGCGTCTTTGGCATTGCAAGTGGGAAATTATATCTCTTGGGAAGACCATAAAAAAGGTGTTGAAACTGCCAAGGAAATTCTCAAAAGTGGGGCAGCTTGGGCAAAATTAACCAGCTTAGTTAGATTTTTGAATGATTAATTTATCAAAAGATTGTAGGGAGATTTCGTAGGGATTTAACACTGTTAAATCCTTTTATTTACATCTCATTCAAGTCTATCATATCAAATATAATAATATCAGGACATAACACTGTTATGTCCCTAGGCAATGGGTAGATTCAGAATAATTCTAACAACTAAGGTTTAGTTTGTACCAATAAAGACCGTTTTTCACCCCGATAAACTGGAACAATATTGGCGATTAACCCTTGTTTTTGTAAAGCTTGAATCCGTTGTTGAGCTTGCTGAGAATTTTGGAACATTCCCGCATGAATAACCCCTTCACTTTGGCGAATAAATGCCATCGGTTCAATCACTTTAACTTGAGACAATAATAAGTCTTGATTACCGACAACTTCAACCCGATAAAAACTAGGTTTTTCATCAGATTGAGAAGTTTGGGGAACAGGTTGAATAGTAGTTGAAACAGGTTCCACATTTAAAACAGTAGGAAGGGTTTCAGTTTCAGTTTCAGAAATATTCTCAGCAGGAAGGGTTTGGGGTGCTTGAAAAGTATATTCTCGTATTGGTTGGGACGCTTTCGGCGCAACTGGAATGACTTCAACCGGCGTAATTACCTCATTTTTGGGCGCAACCGGAACTCTTTCAACCGAAGCAGGAGTAACATTTTTGGGCAGGGGAGGGGGAGGTAAAGGGCGGCCAGTCAAACTTTGGGCGTAACCAACAGAAGCAGAACCCATTATTAAAACCAAGCTAGACGCACAACCTAAACAAGTTGAAAATTTTCTTAAGCTTCCTGGGAACAAGGCTTGGCCACCAGGAGTCAAGTTAATTAAGGCACGGATTTGAGTAAGAATCATCACAATTAGACCTTTGTTAAACATCCTCACACCTTCGACATCAGGAATTTTCCCCTGAGTCGTCAGGTCGATTACACACTTACGCACTATTGTAATATTGAAAATGTTAGCCTAGGGAGAGTAAACGGTTAATTTTTTGCTTTTTAAGAAACCTTTAACAATGAACAAGGTCGTCGTTGGTTTGTCCGGTGGGGTTGATAGTTCCGTCGCTGCTGCGAGTTTACACCATCAAGGTTGTGAAGTAATTGGGTTAACCCTTTGGTTGATGAAAGGGAAAGGACAATGCTGCTCCGAGGGAATGGTAGATGCGGCGTTTATTTGCGAACAATTGGGCATTCCTCATCATATTGTGGATACTAGAGACTTATTTCAAGCCAATATTATTGATTATTTGGTGTCAGGGTATGAGTCGGGTATTACCCCCCTGCCTTGTTCTCAGTGTAATAGTGCGGTCAAATTCGGCCCCATGTTAGCTTATGCTAAACAAGAGTTAAACTGCGATCGCATTGCTACGGGTCATTATGCTCGTATTCGCTATGATGATCAGACACAACGTTATCAATTATTAAGGGCAGTTGATCGCAATAAAGATCAATCCTATTTTTTATACGATCTTTCTCAAGATATTTTAGCCGGAACGCTCTTTCCTTTAGGGGAACAAACCAAGGAAGAAACCCGACGCATTGCCGCAGAATTTGAGCTTAAAACTGCCAGTAAACCGGAAAGCCAAGATTTATGTCTCATTGAAGCTCACGGCTCTATGGCGGCGTTTCTTGACCAATATATTAACCAAAAAGAGGGGGATATTGTTGACCTTGATGGTAAAGTATTAGGGAAACACCAAGGCATTCATCATTACACCATTGGCCAACGGAAGGGGTTAGGAGTTGCGGCCCCAGAGCCTTTGTATGTGGTAAAACTAGATGCGGTGATGAATCGGGTTATTGTGGGAAACCGTGCTAATGCTGGTCGTTCTGATTGTACTGTAGGGCGAATGAATTGGGTGTCTATGGTTGAACCTGTTTCCCCTATTCAAGTACAGGTACAAGTGCGTTATCGTTCCCCTGCGGTTTCTGTAACAGTAATTCCCATTGAAGATCATCGCCTAAAATTAGTGTTTGATGAGCCTCAATTTGGTATTACTCCAGGCCAAGCAGCCGTATTATATGATGGGGAAATTGTACTTGGTGGCGGCATTATTGAACAAGTTAAAAATTAGAAATTGTTGGGGCAACATTAAATATTGTCGGGGCAACATTAAACATTTTCAGGACGCAAGCATTGCGCCCCTACTGCTTAACAGAAGGGGCAATAATCATCATTTGATCGCCGCTTCCGCTTTCATAAATGACTAAAATAGGGGAAAGTAAGCTGTAAGGTGGGCATTGCCCACCCTACGTTTAACATCCAAAATCGTTATATTCTCGCCATGCCCAACCTTTGAATATCCGATTCTGAAAAATGAAAATTTCCCTATTCTCTGTTAATGCTGAGGCTAAAGCTTGGTATGATGAATAAAACTGAGGCATTACGACAAGCAAAACTAAATTACAAAGATAATCATCCCGTTTTTTGGTCGCCTTTTATCTTAATCGGAAGCGGAAAATGAACGTAAATACTAATGAACCATTATTATTGGCACACAGTGAACATTTTCATCAGGAAAACAAGTCAAACCATACAGAGAGTCAAGAGTCTCACCAAGAAAAAATAAAGACAGTAAACCCTGGTCAAAATTTAACCAAACAGGCCCCATCTTCTCCCATTGTTATTAAAATGGACGCTCAAAGTCAAGCCCAAACTAATAATATTTGGGGAGTTGGGGAAGTTATTTTTGTCCTATTAGTAATCTCCCCCTTACTGTTATCTTCCTTGAAAAAAATCATTCATCGCTGAACAATTTTAGTCGGTGGCCCACTCTTGCGAAGGAATTAAATCACCAATACAATCTCTAAGTAAGAAATCATGTCTTTCTAACTCCATTTCAATGCAAGACCATTCCCCGGAAGGTAGGTATTGACAAAGGGTATAAATTCGCTGTTTGCGATCAACTTTCCCTTGTTGCACTAGCTGACGAGCCTCTTCTTGAATGTCTTCGATAGAATAGCGTGTCATTTGAAGCATGATTCAGTCTCTCCTTAGTCTAAACTCAATAACAGTAAAATCTTTTGGTTAAAATCTCGATTAAATTAGCTTTTCAAGGTGGTTAAGTTAATAAACATGAAAATCTAGTAGATTTGTTTAACCAACTCTAACTTAGGATTAAGTTTAGATTCCCCTATTTATATTGTAGCCATTGTAACATTTTTTTATTTCCAGAAAGATTAAAACTTAATAAAGAGTGGGTTAAATCAGCTTAATGTAAAGCTTCTCGAAAAATAATTAAATCTTATTACCCAAATTTATCAATAATTAGGCTAATTGGTTATAATCATAGTCTTCTTTGGAGAAAAATAAGATGACTTCCCTGCCTGAAGACGCGCTTGAGTATCATCGTTCGGGTCGCCCTGGTAAAATAGAAGTTAATGCGACAAAAGCATTCATTACCCAGCGTGATCTCTCCTTAGCTTATACCCCTGGAGTAGCAGAACCCTGTCGTCAAATTTATCAAGATCCAGAACGTGCCTATGATTATACCATAAAGGGAAATTTAGTGGCAGTTGCAACCAATGGAACGGCGGTTTTAGGGTTAGGAAATATTGGCCCCTTAGCTGGAAAACCCGTAATGGAGGGGAAAGCTGTCCTTTTTAAACGCTTTGCTGATATTGATGTTTTTGACTTAGAAATTAACGCAACTGATCCCGATCAATTTATTGCTACAATTAAAAGTTTAGAGCCAACTTTTGGTGGTATTAATTTAGAAGATATTAAAGCACCGGATAGCTTTTATATTGAAGAAACATTGAAAAAAAAGATGAAAATCCCGGTATTTCATGACGATCAACATGGAACCGCAATTATTACGGGTGCAGCGTTATTAAATGCCTTAAAAGTTGCTGAAAAACCGATTGAAACTGTTAAAATTGTCTACTGTGGGGCCGGTGCCGCTGCGATCGCCTGTGCCAAACTTCATGTCAGATTAGGAATTAATCCGAAAAATTTGATTATGTGTGACAGAAAAGGGGTAATTTATGAGGGTAGAAAAGAAGATATGAACCCCTATAAAGCCTTATTTGCCTCTCAAACTGAAGCCAGAACTCTTGAAGATGCACTAGAGGGAGCAGATGTGTTTATTGGACTCTCAGTAAAAGGTGCGTTATCAGTTTCCATGTTGCAGTCAATGGCTAAAAATCCCATTGTTTTCGCCTTAGCCAATCCCGATCCTGAAATTGAATATAATACAGCAATTAATGCTCGTCCTGATGTCATTTTAGCGACAGGAAGATCAGATTATCCTAACCAAGTTAATAATGTTTTAGGCTTTCCCTTTATCTTTCGGGGTGCTTTAGATGTACGGGCCACAGATATTAATGAAGCCATGAAAATTGCGGCAGTTAATGCTTTGGTTAAGCTATCTCAAGAGGAGATTCCCCATACAGTTTTACGCGCTTATGGACTAGAAACTATTTCTTTTGGACGACATTACTTAATTCCTAAACCCTTTGATCATCGGGTATTATTTTGGGTTGCTCCTGCGGTTGCACAAGCCGCAATAGAGACAGGAGTTGCAAAAAAAATGATTAACTTAAATACTTATCAAGAGTCCCTAGAGCAGCGAATGGGGATGTCAAGAGAAATTATTCGTCATAGTATTCAAAAGGCAAAAATAAACCCTAAACGTATTGTTTTTCCTGAAGGCGATCATCCTAAAATTTTGAGTGCTTGTCAAATTTTAATTGAAGAAGGTATTGCCCATCCCATTTTAATTGGTTCTCAAACAAAAATCCAGCAAACAATTGCGGAATTAGGCTTAAATTTACCAGATATCCTAATTATTGATCCGGCCACATCTCCCAACTTAGAAGCTTATACCCAAGAGTTATTTAAACTGCGTCAACGCAAAGGAATAACCCTAAACCAAGCGAAACAAAGCATTTTAAATCACAATATTTTTAGTTTATTAATGGTGCATTTAGGGGACGCAGATGGGTTTGTTGCGGGGGTGAGTCAAGCTTATCCTGACACCATTCGTTCCGCATTACAAATTATTGGCACAAAACCGGATGTAACTCACGCTTCTGGGGTGTATTTAATGTTATTTAAACATCATGTTTATTTCTTTGCAGATACAACCGTAAATATTGAACCTTCAGCCGAAATTCTAGCCGATATTGCCATTGAAAGTGCAACCTTAGCAAAAAGATTAGATATTATTCCTCGCATTGCCATGCTTTCTTTTGCTAACTTTGGCAGTGTGAAACATCCCCTTTGCGATCGCGTTAGAGAAGCAGTTAAATTAGTAAAAACGAGACAACCTGATTTAATAATTGATGGAGAAATGCAAGCAGATACGGCTGTTAATCCTATTTTAGTCAAAGAACATTATCCTTTTAGTGAAATTAAAGGAAATGCTAATATTCTCATTTTTCCTGATTTACAATCGGGAAATATTGCTTATAAATTACTCCATGAATTAGGAGGTGCAGAAGCCCTTGGTCCTATTTTAATGGGAATGAGAAAATCTGTCCATATTCTGCAAAGAGGGTGTCAAATTAATACCATTGTTAATATGGCAGCAATTGCTGTTTTAGATGCTCAAGAATTAAATACTTATTAAGTGATAAATTAACATGAAAATCAACAATCTGTAGGGGTAATTCATGAATTACCCCTAGACAAAAAACGATTCATAAATAGATTGCATAACCCCCAATTAATTGACAAATTTAGCTAATTTAAACAATGTTTCTGGACTATCATCATGAGACACTCCAATACGAGGAATTCTCATTTTATTAGGCATAAAAAGGAAGTTTCTTAGTTTACTATTATAACCATATCCTGATAAATAATATTTTGCTGTTTCGGTTTCCACTTGTTCATCTAACTGATTATAGGGGTAAGCAAAATGAATGGCAATTGTATCATTTTGGGGTAAATCTGCTGTACAATTTTGCAGGATTTTTTGTGACTCTATTAATTCTGTCGTTAATACTTTATTATCTAACCCTTTTAAAGTTCGATGGGTTAAACCATGAGATTGAATATCATAAAATCCTTGATTTATTCCTTCTCTAAGATCATCACAATTCAGATATTTAACTTTACCTCTTGATTCTGATTCTTCCATAAATTTAGGATTAATAAATAAGACAACTTTTAGAGAAACATTGTGTTTTTTTTCTAGCTTTTCTAATAAAGGAATGAGATAAACATTCAAACTTTTATAACCATCATCAAAAGTCAATAGAATTGGCTTATTATTCTGTTTTTCCGAGGGAATAGGTTGAGATTTTATGATAAAATAATCATAGAGTTCTTGGGAAGATAAAAACCAGTAATTATCTTGAATTAGCTTTTCTAAGAAAGTTTCGAGGTCTTGTATGGTATAATCTAAATAGTTAGCCCGTGAAGGCCATTTTTTAGGTTGTTCTCGATCAATTATTCCATGCAAAGCAAAGACAGGAACTTGAAAAGTTACTTGCTGAATAATAATCAAACTAATGAGAATAACAATTACTACTATTAAGACACCTTGAATAAGATACTTTCGACCGTTAAGTAACTTCATTTTATTTCCAATCAATTTTAGTATTTGGTCGTCATGAAATGTATACTAAGTTCTTAGTAAAGGCTTTAGCCTTTTATTTAATCCAACGATTAATAATAGGTTGTAATTTAATTTCTACCAAATAAGAAAGACCAAAAATCAAGATAATCTTTAAGAGATAATCTAGCCATATATTGGGAAGATAGGGAGATAAATTTAATTGAGTTAAGATAGGGTAATGGAAGATATACAGTCCATAGGAAATGGGGGCAACCTTAATGAATAATCCGAAAGTAGTATCAAAATAACGGAGTTTATATTGATACCAAATCAACCCAATTACTATCGCAATAAAGGCGATAAAAAAATGTCTAAAATTGAGAAAAGGATAATAACCAAGCCTAATTTGACTCACAAACATTACTGGAGTAAAACTAATAATAGACATCAAAAACAAACAAATTAGAATTGGTTTAATTGTCCGAAAAGTAAACCGTTTCGTTCTTATATAAACTTCTGCTGCCTCTAAACCACACCACCAAATAATAAAATAAGCTAAATATAAAGAAATGGGATTCGGATATATAATATAGATAAAATAGGAGATAAAAGAAACACCAAAAACCCAATAAATGCGATGGGGAAGTTTAAAAAAAGCCGTCTTAAACAAAATAAAAAATAACATATAAAACCACCACTCATAAGATAAACTCCAGAGGGGATAGTTAGCTAAAAATGGCTTAACAATAATTCCTGGTTTAGCAGAAAAATCCTGCAACATGAATAAATTTCCTAGGAGTTGATTCCAAGAAAACTCCCGCAAAAATTTTTGATTTAAAATTGCCAGGGTACAAGAGAGAATAAGGGCAACTAAAAAGGGAAAATAAATGCGTCGAAACCGTCTAATAAAATAGTAACTAAAACTCATATCTGGTTTTCGATAAACCGAGATATAAATGACAAAACCACTGAGGAGAAAAAACAAAATAACGGCTTCCTGTCCAAAGGAAAAAAAGAGAGTTTTAATCTTTTCTGGAATAAAGTTACTTGTATGAGAAATATGATATATAATTACATATATAGCAGCAAAACCACGAATATCGTCTAGTTTTTTAAGATGAGTTTTTGGGGTTGATATCGGTTGATTCACTTTTGTCTATGCTAAAAATAAATAATTTATAAAATAATTATAAACGATCTGGGGCAATAATTACTTGACTTAAGGTAAATAATTTTCATTCAGTAAATCTTCTAATTAATAATTATTAATTATTAATTAATAGGTGAAATTCATAATGAATCAGGTGGGCAATGCCCACCCTACGGATAATTATTGGTTAAGTGTGATCGGTGGTATTTCCGATTGAGAAATACGAGTATTGACAATTGATGATTGTAAAATCGGGGTACTTGTTACCGAATCATTCGCTAAAGTAAACAGAGGATTAGATAAAATTCCCGCTAAAGTTGTGGCAATAACTGACAAAACTAATCCTACTTGTAAAGGACGCATTCCGGGTAAATTCCAGCGAATTTCAGGATAGTTTTTCACAGCATCAGACATCTCATGAGGTTCTTTAACCACCATCATTTTTACCACCCGAATATAGTAGTAAATCGACACCACACTGGTGACTAAAGCTAATAAAACCAGCCCATAAAGTTCCGCTTGCCAACCGGCCCAAAATAGATAAATTTTACCGAAAAATCCAGCAAGGGGAGGGATACCACCCAAAGAAAGTAAACAGAGACTTAAACCCAAAGTTAACAGAGGATCTTTTTGATAAAGTCCTGCATACTCACTAATTTGATCCGTTCCTGTTCGTAAAGAAAAGAGAATAACTCCGGCAAATGCGCCCAAGTTCATGAACAGGTAAATTAACAAATAGAACACCATGCTAGAGTATCCCGCATCTGTTCCAGCCGTTAAGCCAATCATCACAAACCCTGCTTGGCCAATGGAAGAATAGGCCAACATCCGCTTCATACTGGTTTGGGCCAAAGCCACCACATTACCCAGTACCATACTCAGGATAGCCAAAGCAGTGAAGATCAGATGCCATTCATCCACAATAGACGCAAAGGCAGTCACTAACAAACGAATGGCCAGAGCAAACCCGGCTGCTTTTGATCCCACCGAAAGAAAGGCCACCACAGGGGTAGGGGAACCTTCATAGACATCCGGTGTCCATTGGTGGAAAGGAACCGCCGAAATTTTGAAAGCAATACCAGCAATGACAAATACTAAGGAGATCGCCAGCCCTAAAGATTTTACCCCGTCAGCAGTGACCAGGTTAGCAGAAATCTCACTCAGGATAGTTTCTCCTCCAGATAACCCATAAAGCAAAGAGGTTCCATAGAGGAAAATAGCGGAACTAGAAGCCCCAATTAAGAGATATTTTAAAGCCGCTTCATTGGAACGGGGGTCACGCTTCATATATCCTGTCATTAAGTATGAGGAGATACTTAACATTTCCAAGGAGATGAAGATCATCACTAATTCGTTGGCCCCACAGAGGAACATGGCCCCCAAGGTGGCCGTTAACAGAATGGCGATGAATTCTGCTAGAGATGTCCCCGTTTGTTCGACGTAACGGACAGACATCAAGATAGTGACAAGGGTAGATAAGGCCACAATGGCCCGAAAAACGATACTGAGGTTATCCCCATTAAAAGACCCTAGGAACCCGATAGTAGAAGGGGTGTCCCAAGCGGTGTAAAGGGCGAAAAGTGCAGCGAGTAAACCAGCGATCCCAGCATAGGGTAGCCAAGTTCTGGTATTTCGTCCCCCAATGAGATCGGCAATGAGAATGAACATTAGGGTGATGATAACAATTCCTTCGGGCAGAATTGTCCCTGCATTCAATTGACTGGCAATGTTACTAGAAAAATCCATAGAGTTTTAGAAACAGAGTTTTCGCAAAAAAGACACCATTACGTTAAGCATAAGAGACGGCATCTAGGTTTGATGCGATCAGCGTCCTCTTGAATGATAATAGACAGATGTAAATTCTCGCTAGTTTTTAAGATGGCGATCGCAGTTCAGTAGGGGCGAAGGGCCTTTGATCCCTACCCCCTTACAGATCAATAAATTAATTTACTCAGATAACACCACAATTTCCCCAATCATTCCCGCTTCTTTATGACCAGGAATTGAACAATGAAGTTCATATTTTCCTGGTTTCATAGGAACTAAATTCCATTGTGCTTCTGCTAATGGCTTTAATTCTAATTCATGAATTGCTCCTTTTATTTCCACATTTCCCGCTTTAACATTTTGTGTCCAACTCGCATCAGCAAAGTCTTTTGAAGTAAAATAATGTTTAGTAGGACTGGGATTATCTAACAAAATCCTATACTTTTTACCTGGGGCAAATTCTAAATGATTCGGCACAAAAATCAACTCTCCCGCCGTATTTCCTAAACTGACTTTTACTTCCCTTATATCCGTTGCTGCTAATGTATCAGAAACATTCATGAGACAACACATCAGCAAAATACTAAAGACAAAGCTACAAAATTGTTGAAAGTGTTTCAATATTTTCATGATTTTTTACCTAATTACAAATATTTTTCTAAAATCAGAGCTAATTTTTCTCTGGCTTCCGAAGGTATCTTATCTAAAGGAGTCAGAATGGCATATTTTAAAGCTGAATGAGCCTCGGAAATAGGCGATTTTTCCTTTAAGCGTTTGACTGTTTCTAAGATGACCTTTTGAGCATTAATAGCATTACAATGTAAATTATCAATAATCATTTCTACAGTGACATGATCATGATCCGGATGCCAACAATCATAATCCGTAACTAAGGCTAACGTTGCATAAGCAATTTCTGCTTCTCTGGCTAATTTTGCTTCTGGTAAATTGGTCATCCCAATAATTGAAGCATCCCAACTCCGATACAAATTAGACTCAGCAATAGTCGAAAAAGCTGGCCCTTCCATACAAACATAAGTTCCCCCTTTATGTAAAGCAATCTCTGGTAAATTCAAACTTTCCACTGCCTCAGCTAAAATGGCACTTAATTGGTGACAAACCGGATGACCAAAACTAATATGAGCGACAATTCCCTGCCCAAAAAAAGTCGAAATGCGCTGACGAGTGCGATCAATAAATTGATCAGGAATTACCATATCTAAGGGTTTAACTTCTGCTTTCAGAGAACCCACCGCAGAAGCAGAAATAATGTATTCAACCCCTAATTGTTTCATCCCGTAAATATTAGCCCGATAAGGCAATTCGGAGGGAATTAAATGATGATTACGGCCATGACGGGCCAAAAACGCCACCGGAACCCCGGCTAATTTACCTACAATATAAGCATCGGAAGGCTTACCAAAGGGAGTATCAACCTGAACTTCTTGGACATCTGTGAGAGCATCCATTTGATATAAACCACTGCCCCCAATAATGCCAATTTTTGCCTGAATCATAATTTTTGGAAAGTTTATGGTGTTAGTTACTATTTTGACACTTTTTGTCTAAGGACGTTCCAACGCTTCTGCTAAGGATTTTCCTTTTCTAAATTTTGATAACAAAATAGCAGCTTCTGCCCTAGTAACGGGGCGTTTTGGGCCATAAATTCGGGTACTACCATATACTCGTTCAAAATTTCTGCCCCCTGCGGCATTGCCCAAGTCAAAAGCGATATATTTTAAATACTGTTCACTCATTTGTTCCACATCAGTAAACCCTTTTGTTTTACTGATATATTGAAGCAGTGTATCAGCATCACGACGATCAAACCCTTTAGAATCTAATTGACTTTTGAGGGCAATCATTTGTTCTCTGGTTAATAACTCATTCGGTTTAAAGGTTCTATCGTCAAACCCCACGACAAACCCTGCCTCATAAGCCGATTGAATATAGATAAAATAGCGATTAGAAGGTGCAACATCAAGAAAAGCAGAGGGTGTGCCGCGACTGAGGCGAATGGGCGTTTTATGTAACTGATTATAAGCTTTGACTAGCCAAGCCACAAATTGACCACGAGTAATCGGTTCTAGAGGACGAAATGTGTTGCTATCCGTTTCAATCACGCTTAATTGCGCTAACTGTAGAATTTCTGTAGCCCCTTCAATTTCACCCACATCCGTAAACCCACTAAAAGCTAACCATAAATTAGCCTCATTAGGTTGGGATAAATGGAGTTTGAATGGAGGAGTTTGAGCAAAAATTTCCCTTGGTAAGTTAGGACTGATCACAATAGCCATTAAGCTTAAATAACAACAAGTTTGAGAAAGTTTTAAGGGTTTCATTAATCTAAAATTCAACTGGAACATCTATCGTTATAACTATATATAGCACGATGCTTTAAATGGTGTTTAGGTACTTATGAATACTAAATCTCAACTTAAGAGCGATCATTGTATGATTCCCGTCCTGAAATCCCCTAAAGATTATCAAGTCTTTCGCATTAGTCCCCAGGATACCAATCGTTTAGCCATTGTTTTTGATTCAACCATCGCCGATAATTCGTTAACTGTCTGTGTAGAAATTTTTGATCCAGGGGGAAGAACTCCTACCCATCGTCATCATTTTGCCGTAGAAATGTTTTTTATTCTCAAAGGAGAAGGATTAGCGGTTTGTGATGGTAAAGATATTCCCCTTCAGGCGGGAGATAGTCTTTTAGTGCGTCCCACAGGCATTCATGAAATTAGAAATATAGGAGACAGTCGTTTATATGCCCTTTGTTTTATGGTACCCAATGAAGATTTTTCCGAATTAATTTGCCGTGGACTAGCAGAAAAATTAGATGCTGAGGATTTAAGGGTTTTGCAAGGACTGAAGGAGTAAAGGGGTTAAGGTTTGCTAATATCAATACCAAGTTCCGTTTAAGATAAAAATGACCGGAAACAGGGAAGGTAGAACTTGAATGAGAAGGTAACAGCAATTCAATCCAATTCTCGCAGTGAGTTACGTCAATTGGTGCGTGACCAACTACACCTATTATTAGAACAGGGAAACCTAGAAGGGGCCAAAGCCCTTTTAGTGCCTGTGCAACCCGTAGACATCGCTGATGCCATCGAAAGACTACCCCAGTCCATGCAAGTCATCGCCTTTCGTCTGTTAATCAAAGAAGAAGCGATCGCCGTTTATGAATATTTAGAGTCTACGGTTCAACAAGCATTAATCGAACAGTTTAAACAACAAGAAGTGCGAGAAATCGTTGATCAGATGTCCCCTGATGATCGGGCCCGTCTGTTTGATGAATTACCCGCTAAGGTAGTGCGTCGTTTACTCGAACAACTCAGTCCTGAAGAACGGCAAACAACAGCCTTATTATTAGGCTATGAAGAGGATACGGCGGGGCGCATTATGACCCCAGAGTATATCTCCCTCAAAGAAACCTTTACCGTGGCCCAAACCTTAGAAAGAATTCGCACCTTATCCACCACCTCAGAAGTTATTTATTATCTCTATGTCACCGACAACTCTCGACATCTGAGTGGTATTGTCTCTTTGAAAGATTTGGTCTTATCTTCCCCAGAAACGACTTTAGGAGAGATTATGACCCGCGATCTCGTCTATGTCAATACCGACGACGATCAAGAAGAAGTAGCAAGAATTATTCAACGTTACGATTTATTAGCGGTTCCCGTCGTTGATCGGGAACAACGACTGGTGGGAGTAGTCACAGTGGATGATGTGATTGATATTTTGCAAGAAGAGGCCACTGAAGACATTTATGCCTTGGGAGGGGTACAGTCTGATGGGGATAACTACTTTCAAACCGATTTATTCACCGTAGCCCGTAAACGGGTCATGTGGTTATTAATTTTACTGCTCACCAATACCGTTACGGGAACTATTATTAAATCTCAAGTGGGTTTATTAGAGCAAATGGCCATTTTAACGGCGTTTATCCCTCTTCTAACAGGAACAGGAGGTAATGTGGGGGCCCAGTCTTCCACCGTCGTCATTCGGGGGCTAAATACGGATGATATGCGAGATCTCGGTGCGGGGCAAGTTGTCCTACGAGAACTGGGAGCAGGAGCCATATTAGGCTTAATTCTGGGGTCATTAGCGACAGTTTGGGCCTATGGTTTACAAGGTAATTGGTTAGTCTCCATTTCCGTAGGGATTAGTTTAGTGGCGATCGCTATTTTGGCCTCCGTGGCCGGCTCAGCTTTACCTTTCCTGTTTCGGGCTTTAGGCCTCGATCCGGCCCTGATGTCAGCCCCCTTTATTACCACCGCAGTCGATGTGATCGGTGTGTTAATTTATTTTTCCATCGCCAGATTTATGTTAGGGCTTTGAGATCATGAATGCTAAACAATTTCACTGGTTAGAGATTGCGGAATTTGTCGCCCTCGGTGCGTCAGTGATTAGTCTATTGGTGGCGATCGCTGTTGATAATTTCCTCTTTCCCCTAATCTTTGTCACCTTAGCCGTAATTTTGAACAGTTTCAACCGACTGCGATCGCAATATCTCAACCGCAAAGGACTGTCCTCCACTAAAAAACAACTACAACATCTATTTCAACAAATTCAAGAATTAATAACGGCCATTCCTCAACCTACTCCCCCCCCTCCACCAACCCCCACGAAAGATACGGATAGTCGAGCGATCGCCCGACTGAAAGATAACTTAATTAGTGTGGAACAATCTCTCAATGGTGTGGTTCAATATCTCAACAGCCAAGGACTACCAGAACGTATAGAACAACTGGAAAAATCCTACAATAAGTTAGCCCAAGAAATGCGGGATCTGCTCAATCAATTAGAAATTTCTCCCCAGGAAACCCCCATCATCCCTCCTGATGAGCCACCTCCACCCCCCCAAGAATCGGCTGCTAGTCTGGATTTTCTGCAACCTTCCACCAAATTACCCATTGTTGCCTCTACCCGCGAAGTTTCCCCCTCTCCAGTTATTCCAGAGTGGCACTGTCTTTACACCTTAACGGAGCATAGGGATGCTGTAGCCTCCCTTTCTATGAGTTCTGATGGGAAATGGTTGGCCAGTGGTAGCTGGGATCAAACCCTCCGCCTCTGGGATCTCAGTAAGGGAACTCTCAAAACTGAGGTTACAGCCCATTCTCAGGGATTACTCGCTGTCGTATTTATCGGCGATGAAGGGAACGGATATCATATTGCGACAGGAAGCTTTGATCAAACCATCAAATTCTGGTTATTCGATCAAGATGCTTTGACGCTGAACTTAGGGACGACCTTAACCCAGCATACGGGGTCAGTTCACTCTCTCGCTCTTTCTGATCAACCTTTGTTGTTAGTCAGTGGCAGTTATGACCAAACCGTTAAACAGTGGGAACTGCCTGGGGGCCAAATGCACTGTAGTTCCTATGATCCTTTGGGGGCCATTTATGCTTTGGCGGTTTATGGCCCCCAAAGCTTAATTGCTAGTGCGGGAGGAGATGGCCGAGTGACTCTCTGGCAATTAGAGAATGGGGAACAAATTGGCTTTTTGGCAGGAAATGTCTCTTCTGTGGAATCTTTGGCTATTAGTAAGGATGGCCAAACCTTAGCGGCCGGTTGTGTAGATGGCAGTATTAAAATTTGGCAACTTGACCCCTCCCGTTTTGGTGCGGGTCGTCCTTTGCAACCTGTACGGGTTCTCCATGGTCATAGTGGCCAAGTGAAGGCTTTATTGTTTAGTGAACAAGAACAGATTTTGTTTAGTGGTGGGGCCGATGGTTATTTAAAAATTTGGCATCCCTCCCGTCGAGAGGCGATCGCTTCTTTGACCATGGGTGATCCGTCCCAACCCCGTCACACAGCAATTCTTTCTTTGGCCTTTGACGAAGAACGTCAATTATTGGTGGCAGGCAGTGCTGATGGCATGATGAAATTTTGGCAGCAAGTTTCTGATTAATAAAAATCGATTTCTCAATTTTTTTGGGAACATAACCCTAAACCTTAACGACTAGGTGAGAAAGTTATCTAAAAACCGATACACTCCCTTTAACTTTCTGCTGAAAGTAATACAGTTCGAGTGTACCAAAAAAAACAGGGAAGAAAAAACAGCGAATCTCTGAGATATTTTTTCCCCTCAACCCCTTAAAATAAGAAGATAAAAATAGCCACAAGGCCTTTAACTTCTTTAATCAAAGAAAACGCTTTGCAAACCAGTGAGATTGTCAAGATGATTTTGAAAAAGCTGAGAGATTGGGTCGGTAGTGAAGACTTATTAGAAACAGAAGATGATTCTGACTATGATTCTCGCTATGAGGAGATTTATAGTAACTTAGAGTCCGACACAGAAGGACAAACCCCGATGCCAATGCCTGAAGAAGCTGAACAGCGTCCTTGGCGTAAACCAATGGGATCAAATTTCGGTACAGAACCAACGATGGGAACTAATAAAAATAATGTGATTAGTATGCACGGCATCGCCAATAGTATTGCAGAAGTCGTCGTGGTGGAACCCCACTCCTTTGACGAAATGCCTCAAGTTATTCAAACTCTACGGGAACGCAAATCAGTGGTTCTCAACCTCAATGTGATGGAACCTGATGAAGCACAACGAGCCGTCGATTTCGTCGCCGGTGGAACCTACGCCATCGATGGTCATCAAGAACGCATTGGAGAAAGCATCTTCCTCTTTACTCCCAACTGTGTCAAGGTGAGTACCCTTTCCGGTATTGTTCATGATGTTCCTGATGTTTCTCCTACTCATTCCCGTTCCTCAACTCCTACTCCTAGCTGGGGTGCGGATGTTAACCGTCTCGTTCAATAGTATTTACATTTGAAATGTAAACAGTAACATTCATTGGAAAGTTTGTGTCTATTCGACTAGGTATCATTGGAGGCGGGGTGATGGCAGAAGCAATCATCACCCGCCTTTTGGCCGCTAATATTTATCCTGCTAATACGGTACTGGTGAGCGAACCTCAACCACAGCGACGAGGGTTTTTGAGCCAAACTTATGCTGTCCAAGTTACGACGAATAATCAAGAAACTTTAGAAGCTTCAGAGGCTTTATTATTAGCCATTAAGCCCCAAGTATTAGATAAGGTAACAGCCCCATTAAAGTTAGAAAATAAGCCAGATTCTCCCCTAATTCTCTCAATTTTAGCAGGGGTAACGTTGGCGCGTCTAGAAGCGGCTTTTCCTGGCTTTCCTGTCCTTCGTGTCATGCCTAATACTCCCGCAACCGTAGGGGCCGGAATGACGGCGATCGCACCAGGGAAAAATATTGATCCCTCTCACCTGAGTTTAGCAACTGCCATCTTCAGCGCGGTGGGGGAAGTGGTGGAAGTGCCAGAGTCCATGATGGATGGAGTGACAGGGTTATCGGGGTCAGGGCCGGCTTTTGTGGCCTTAATGATCGAAGCTTTGGCTGATGGAGGTGTAGCCGCGGGTTTACCAAGGGCGATCGCGGCTAAATTAGCCTTACAAACGGTGTTAGGAACGGCTAAATTAATCCATGAGACGGGGTTACATCCGGCCCAACTGAAGGATAATGTTACCAGTCCAGGGGGAACTACCATTGCGGGTGTCGGCAAGTTAGAAGAAAAGGGGTTTCGTTCGGCATTAATAGAAGCAGTAAAAGCGGCTTATCTGCGATCGCAAGAATTGGGAAAATAAGTATAGTATCTTTTTTATCCTTTGAGCAGAAGCGGTGCAGAGGTACAAGGGAAGGGTGACTACTCTCACCAATAGATCTCATCTCAACTTTTGAGATAAAACAAGTTAAAATGAAAACGGTTAAATCTCTTGAGGTTTCACTCTGGCCAAAGTCTTGTGATTCTTCTTGATATTATGATCCTGTGGTGGCGAAAACACAGTAAAAACAGCTATGGCATAGTACGCTTAATATAGGCCAACCCTGACTCCCCAAATCAGATATCTTAATCTTGAGGGATCAGACACCATCAAATCATCCATCCGTTCATTCGATAGCGAATTATAGCTTCAATGTTCACTAAACAAGTCACAGATTCCAAAGTCTATCAGTGGTTTAATGATCGTCTTGAAATCCAAGCGATTTCCGACGACATTGCCAGTAAATACGTTCCTCCCCATGTCAACATCTTCTACTGTCTGGGTGGCATTACTCTAGTTTGTTTTGTCATTCAGTTTGCGACTGGATTTGCCATGACATTCTACTATAAACCAACGGTAGCAGAAGCCTTTACCTCTGTTCAATACATCATGAATGAGGTTAACTTCGGTTGGTTGATTCGTTCTATTCATCGCTGGTCTGCCAGTATGATGGTATTAATGATGATTCTCCACGTTTTCCGTGTGTACTTGACGGGTGGCTTCAAAAAGCCCCGTGAGTTAACTTGGATGACTGGGGTTATCTTAGCCGTGATCACTGTTTCTTTCGGTGTAACTGGATACTCCTTACCTTGGGATCAAGTAGGTTATTGGGCTGTTAAAATCGTCTCTGGTGTCCCAGCTGCCATTCCCGTTGTTGGTGATCAAATGGTAGAACTGCTTAGAGGGGGTCAAAGTGTAGGACAAGCCACCCTGACTCGTTTCTACAGTTTACATACCTTTGTTTTCCCCTGGCTGATTGCCGTGTTTATGTTGGCCCACTTTTTAATGATTCGCAAACAAGGGATTTCTGGACCCTTGTAAAGTTTGTTAAGGGTGATTAGTGAACAGTTAATTATCGCTAAACTTTAGATAATTGAACACTAATCACCCATATTCAGATAAAAATCCTGCTGATCCATTTTTTCGATAAGGAGAAATCTATCCTATGGCAACTGAGAAAAAGCCAGATCTAAGTGATCCTAAACTGCGTGCCAAGTTGGCCCAGGGAATGGGTCATAATTATTATGGGGAACCTGCTTGGCCCAATGACCTGCTCTATGTTTTCCCCATTGTTATTTTAGGTACCATTGGGTTAGTAACAGGTTTAGCGGTTCTTGACCCTGCCTTAATTGGTGAACCCGCTGATCCCTTTGCCACTCCCTTAGAGATTTTACCTGAGTGGTATTTATATCCCGTTTTCCAAATTTTACGGATTCTTCCCAACAAACTTTTAGGAATTGCTTGTCAAGCGGCAGTTCCCCTCGGTTTAATGTTGATTCCTTTCATTGAAAGTGTCAACAAGTTTCAAAACCCTTTCCGTCGTCCCATTGCAACTGCTGTTTTCCTCTTGGGAACGGTTGTTACCTTATGGTTGGGTGCGGGTGCGACTTTCCCTATTGACAAGTCTTTGACTTTGGGACTGTTCTAAACAAAACTGAGCTTGAGCTTTTATTTGATGCCTGTGGTTGTTTCTCATCCTGTTGTTTAGGGAAAGAGCGATCGCTGGCACTTATGAACTACCCCGACTTTTTTTGAGAAGTCGGGGTTTCTAAATTCCCCAAACTCCCATGATTTTGTCGAGACTTTTGTCGCTTCATTTCCCCTTAAAATATAACCAATAGACTTGTTTTTTAGAATTATTAATCCAGAAAAACCAAGGTTTAGAAGAATCAACAAAATGCACAATATTTGCATTTTTCAAGAAATTTGTATCATTTTTATTACTCAATAGGACAAATGGCCCTTTATAGGTTAAAGTCAGAGAGGAACATTTTACTTATGATTTAGGACTAACCCTGAAAAGGAGAACCAAAATAAGATGCTAACACTGAAAATTGTCGTTTATATCGTTGTCGCTTTCTTCATCTCCCTGTTTGTCTTTGGCTTTCTTTCGAGCGACCCCACCCGTAACCCCGGCCGGAAGGACTTCGAGTAAGCCCGAATTAAGGTTGTGTTAACTTAGGTGAGTAAGACGATAGGGGCGAGATATGGCTCGTCCCGATCCTTCATCTGCTAAGTCACGCTGCAGGTAGCCACTAAACCTTTGAGCTTGATGTTTATCTAAAAGATGCCCCCATTCGTTCCACCACCTAATCCACCGGCTCAGATTCAACCCGTCGTTGCAAACCCCCAAGGGCAACCCCTAGAAGCCCTGATTCAAAGGCATTCACCCATTGTGTCCCCGATAAAATCAGGGACAAGTGGCTCCTTGTTGGCCAACCAAGTCCCTGATCTCCTCAGCCCTACCCCGCCACAGGTAGTTGAGTTTTATTTATCCGATCCCCAAGACATTCCCACTCCGTCTCTCTCTCCAACACTTCCCCCCACAGAGGGAGCAGCGAATGTATTAGGCAATCCGATTTCAGTGGGGGAGTCCGCCTCAGCACCAAGTTCTAAGCCTAGCCCCATCTTAATTCCCTGGACACAGGAATCTTCACAACCAATCCCCCAAATCAGTGAAACCCAGTCTGCTCAACAGTCTTACGCTCGTCGTTTGGTAATTCAACAACGGGGAGAATCCCCCAAAGAATTTCGGTTACCAACGCCGTCCTCACGAGAGAACAAAACACCCAATTCCCTGAGTCAGCGGCAATTTGAGATATTTCCAGAATTGACCCCAAAAACTAATCCAGGAGCCGCCTCAGAGACTACAGTTGGGGTCGTAGAATTGATTAGCGATCGCCAAGAATATGACTCAGAAAGGGAAGTCGTCTATGCAGAAGGCAACGTGGTGATGCGCTTTGCCAATGGGGTGTTATTGGCTGATCGGCTTTGGATAAATCTTCCCGATCAATTTGCCGTGGCCGAGGGCAATGTGGTTTTAGATCGGGGGGATCAAACCTTACGGGGAGAAAGGTTTGAATATTATTTTGTGCAAGATAGCGGCGTAATTTTTAATGCCAATGGAGAAATTTATCAACCGACCACCGGACGAGACTTTGCCCCCACTTTACCCAGCGCAGCTGACAACGCCTTAATTCCCAATCAAACTTTAAACGAGCGACTGGCTGTCAATCAACCACTACAACGCATTACGACTGCGGAAGGGATTAAATATTCCTTTGGCTTGGCCTTTGGGGCAGAAAATGCTCAAGGCATTAGCGGCAATACAGGGCAAGGTAGTGGGGGACAAATTAACCGTATTCGCTTTGAAGCAGAAAGGATGGAATTTGATGCCGATGGTTGGCGTGCCACTAATGCCCGTTTAAGTAATGATCCCTTTTCGCCTCCAGAAGTGGAAATCAGGGCCGAAACCGCCACTTATCGTAATATTGCTCCCTTGGTTGATGAGGTAAAACTCACGAACTCACGAGTTGTTCTCGATCAAAAGACCTCTTTTCCCACTCAAGATCGACTAATTATTGATCAACGCGATCGCCAACCGGGTGTCATTGGTTTTGGTTACGATGATTTTGATCGAGGGGGATTTTTTGTCGAACGGGGCTTTAATGTGATTGACACCGATTTCGTCCGGTGGCAAGTTACCCCTCAATATTATCTGCAAAAAGGGGTATTCCCTGACAGTTTAACCACTGATGACCCCAATAGCGACTTATATCTTGAAAATGAAGATGATATTGATGCGATTAGTCCGCCTACCTTTGGGTTTACCACTGAGTTTAACGCCAACTTTGATGCGCGAACCAGTTTATTTGCTCGCACTTCTTTAACCAGTCTGGAATTCAGCGATATTGAAGATCGCCTGCGAACGAAAACCTTTGTGCAGCATCGTATTGGGGACTTGGCTAGACCCCATGATCTACGATTTGAGTACAATTATCGTGAGCGTTTGTTTAATGGTTCGCTGGGCTTCCAAACAGTTCGCAGTAGTGCGGGTTTAATTGTGGTTTCTCCCCAAATACTCTTGGATACATCAGGACTACAATTAAGTTATCAAGGCTCGATTCAGAGCGTCAATGCAGATACTGATCGCGCGAGTTTATTGGGAAGCTATTCAGAAGATAATCGTGTCACCTTAATGCGTTTTCAAGGGGCAGCATCCCTCAATCGCCCGTTTTTGCTCTGGTATGGAGAAGCTCTCCCCCCAACGCCTGAAGAGGGATTAAAATACAGCCCAACCCCTGTTCTTCCCTTTTTGGTACTCTCTACCGGGGTGACAGGAGTCACCAGTCTCTATGGCAATGGGGACTCTCAACCTTCCCTATCGGGAACGATTGGACTATCAGGACAGATTGGCCATTTTTCCCGTCCTTTCCTCGATTACACTGGGTTTAATCTCAGTTTTAGCCAGGCCTTGCGTGGCGATCCTTCCCCGTTTTTGTTTGATCGTTATGCCGATCTAAAAACCTTAACTTGGGGATTAACACAACAGTTATATGGGCCAGTGCGCTTTGGGGTACAAAGTGCCTATAATATTGATACTGATGAAGAAATCAACACTGATTTATTTTTGGAATACAGTCGCCGCACCTATAGCATTCTCCTCCGCTATAACACGGTTTTAAAAGTCGGTTCCCTTAGTCTACGGATTAGTGACTTTAACTGGGGTGGTAATCCTGGGCCATTTGATGGTACGGGGATTCGTCCTGTTATTCAAGGGGTTCCTCGGTAAAACTGTTAATTTTCCACTAAACTATGAATATCTAATAAAACCTCCCCAGCCATTAATCGTTTAGCCGCATCGAGTAATACTTCTTCAATATAGGGCTTAACAAAATAACCTTTTGCCCCACGCTCTGCGGCGATACGTTGCATTTTCTGGGCCCCACGGGAAGTAATCATAGCGATGGGAATGGCCGAAAGTTTAGAATCTTCCTTGAGACGAGATAACAACTCTAAACCAGTCATCCTAGGCATTTCAATATCACAGAGAATCAACTGACAAAACAAACCACCGCGCAGTTTTTCCCAAGCTTCTTGACCATCCCGCGCCTGTTCTATTTGATACCCCGCTTTTGTAAAGCTCATCGAGAGCATTTCCCGCACCATTACCGAATCATCGATGATTAACACCACATTATGATTAACATCTGATGGAGTTGAGGATTGGGGACTGGATGACTTAGATTGTTGTTTAACCACAGGTAAGGATTTCACTTTGGTTTTTTTGCTGCTGCCAGTTAGCAAAATTTCGCCGTTTAACATCCGTTGGGCGGCATCTAAGAGGGTTTGGTCGGGACAAGGTTTGGTAAAGTAAGCCGTTGCCCCAAGTTTGGCCGCGACTTTGCGGTGACGATCTGCCCCACGGGATGTTAACAGTGCTACGGGTAAGGCTGAGAGGGTTGGGTCTTTTTGCATCTGGGACAAGAGTTCTAAACCATTCATTCTCGGCATTTCAATATCACAGAACACAAGTTCACAGGGCAGCCCAGAGCGCAGTTTTTCCCAAGCTTCCTGACCATCTCTGGCCTGTTCCACCCGATAACCTGATTTACTAAAGCTCAAAGACAGCAGTTCACGAACTGTAATTGAGTCATCCACAATCAGCACCGTCGGTTCACTGCGATCGCCAGTAAAGGTATCAAAAGCACTAGAATTTTTCTTCCACAAACTACTATTGCCGTCGGTGCGGAGCCGTCCTTGAGCAATTTCAATCAATTCTAAAACATCCCCAATCGGCATAATGGTTCCATCCCCTAAAACCGTTGCTCCCGCAATGCCAGAAGGTTTAGGAATGGGGCCTTCAATTTGTTTGATCACAATTTCTTGCTCCCCAATCACCTGATCCACTTGAATCGCCAATAAATTACCAGCCCCCCGTAAAATAACTAAGGAAATCGTATCATCCTCATTCTTACCCGCGTAAACATTACCACGACTGAGTTGACGATTATAGGAAAGAAGATCCCCTAGGGAATAGACAGGCAGTTGTTGATTGTTCCAATAAACGGATTTTTGCCCAGTTTCATCGGTGATTAAATCATGGGGTAAATAATCTTTCATATCTTCAACCCCGTCCATGGGAAACGCCATCCGAGCGCGGTTGCTGACACAACAGAGAGCTTTACAAATACTCAAGGTCAGAGGTAAACGAATGATGAAGGTGGTTCCTTTGCCTCGAACCGAATCAATGGTAACAGAACCGCGAATATCGCTTAAACTGGTTCGCACCACATCTAACCCGACTCCACGACCCGCAAAATCATCGGCTTGATCACGGGTGCTAAAACCAGGATGAAATAGAAAGTCATAAATTTCCGTTTCTGTCAGGATAGTCGCTTCTTCTGGGGTGATAAGATCCTTTTCAATGGCCTTCATTTTCACCCGTTCTGCATCGATACCCCCCCCATCATCAGCCACAGTAATCACGGTTTGGTTCCCTTGGAGAAAAGCCCGCAAATGAATCTTGCCTTCGGGGGATTTCCCTTGTTTTTGTCGCTCGGCGGGGTCTTCAATACCGTGGGTAATGGCATTATTGACCAAATGAGTCATGGGGTCATAAAGCTGTTCGAGAATCATTTTATCAATGAGAACATCTCGGCCTTCTACTTGCAATTTCGCCTTTTTATGTAACTTCATAGAGATTTCTCGGATCGCACGGGGCAAGCGATCGGCGGTTTGGGCAAAGGGAACCATCCGAGATTTGGTCATCCCTTCTTGTAACTGGGTGGTAACTTGCCGTAAACTGCGGGCCACCTGTTCTGTCTCATCGACGAGAAATTGAATATCTGAGGAAGATTCTCGCACTCGGACGATCAATTCAATCATTTCTTGAGAGAGTAAATGGAAACCCGTAAAGCGGTCCATTTCCAACGCATCTAAATCCTGATCTTCTCCCTTTTCTGCCCCAGAGGTGTTGTAGTCTCTACTATTGTTCCCTGGACTATAACCCCCCATTCCCCCACGATTTTGATTGCGACTAGCTAATAATGCGCCTTCGAGAAGGGTGCGTTCGTATAAATCTTGCATCCGCCCACCGACATCACTAAGGTTCTGTACCTGGTTGAGTAGATTATCTAAAAATTGTCGTAACCTTTCTTGATCCTGTTCTAAACGATTCCGTTTGACCACCAATTCCCCGATCAAATTACTCAGGTTATCCAGTTGTTTGACGGGAACCCGCATATTTTGTTCAAAGACTTTGGTTTTGGTGCTGCGTGGTCGCGTTGAGGGCCGTTGTCCTTTGGTGGGAGAGAGGGTGGGGGAGCCGCCCATGGTTCGATCAGCTTCTTTCAGCAGGGCCTCTAAGTCTTTAAACTCATCATCTCCCTCTAGATCATCATCGACATCCACCAGAGTTATTGCTGGGGGCGTGACGGTTGGGGCGACGGGGTGAGCTTCGGCGATCATTGGGGGGGCTTCAATGAGGGCAACTAATTCAGCGGCACTGGCTTCGTCGAGGCAGTCTTGACTCGGATCAATAGGGGGTTGGTCTAATAGAAATTCTAGGGTTTCTAGGGCGGGGTAAAAGTCGGAAATCGCCCTCAATGATACGGTTACAGAGGAAGTAACTTTTGCTTCTTCGTGATCTTGTCCCCCTAATAAGTCTTTAAGTTCTCCTAAGCCGCTATCTTCTCCTAAATCTTCAAAAGCAGAAGTTAAATCCTCAAATAATGAACTATCAGCTTCTTCGACTTCCTGACGATCTTCCTCCCATTGACGGGAAGCTTTTTCTAGGAGACTAGAAATTTCGTCTTCTTCTGGTTTTGAGGCTTGATCCCAAGTTTGAGACTCTCCTTCCCAAGTAAAATCATGGCTGAACAGGTTATTAATTTCATCCTCTGATGGCAGGGATGACAAGGTAACTCGACTTGGGGTTTCGTCTTCTAATGGTTCTGATTCTTCCTGATCAAACAAACTCGCCAATTCGTCGAGATCCCCATTGGACTCGAATGGACTTAATTCTTGGCCTAAGTCATCTAAGAGTTGGGAAATGTCGCTATCAAAGGAGTGATCGGCGAATGTGTCTGGGTTTGAATAACGGCTGGTCATGTCTTCGTCCTATCAGGTTGGGGATCTAGCCTCTTACAGTCAGAGTACCCAGTTTCCTCTCAAAAACTATAAGATGACCCGAAGATTTTTTTGAGTGGTTTAATTTTCCACACGATAACCAAATTCAGCTAAGCGCAGGTTTGACTGTCGCCATTTGGGTTCTACTTTGACAAACAGTTTTAAATAGACTTCCCCGGCAATTAATTTTTGAATTTGTTCTCTGGCTGCTGTGCCGATCGCTTTCAGCATACTGCCTTGTTGGCCAATGATGATGCCTTTTTGGGAACTTCTTTCTACGTTAATGGCCGCAAATACTCTGGTAATACTGGGGGTTTCTTCCACTTGTTCAATAACGACGGCAACGGAATGGGGAACTTCTTGTCGCGTTAGCTGCAAGATTTGCTCTCTGATTAGTTCTCCCATAATAAATCGTTCGGGTTGGTCAGTAACGAGGTCTGGGGGATAATAATAAGGGCCGGGATCTAATTTTTCAATTAGGGTATTTTGTAAGCTTTCTAAGCCCTCTCCTGTTAAGGCTGAAAATTTGATAATCGGCCAATTATATTTTCCAATTAGATTGCCATAACTTTCGTCTAAGGATTGATATTCTGAGGGTTGTTGATCGCTTTTATTGAGTCCTAAAATAACCGGATTTTTACTGTTTTCTAAGAGTTCTATGATATAGCGATCGCCACCACCTGAAGGGACAGAACTATCTACGACTAAGAGAATGACATCGACGGAATTAATCGCAGCTTGAGCATTTTTGACAATAATTTTCCCTAGGGTATGGTGGGGTTTATGAATACCTGGGGTATCCACAAAAATGATCTGGGCTTCTTCGGTGGTTAAAATGCCTCGCAAACGGTTACGAGTGGTTTGTGCAACGGGGGAGGTAATGGCAATTTTTTGCCCTACCAAGTGATTCATCAGGGTTGATTTTCCTACGTTGGGACGACCGATAATTCCTACAAACCCTGATTTAAACCCATCGGGTGCTATGGGAATAATAGGCAATACAAGTTGATTAATGTCATCGGTCATTGTTAAATAAGGTTAAAGGTGTATAATCAACAGTTTACCAAATTTTTTGATTACTGATTTTTTGGGTTGTTAAATCTTTATGTTTTTGAGGGTTCACGGTCAATTATTTATTGTTCTTCTCCAAAGTCTATATAAGTATAGCCCGTTTGTCGATCTGTTAAATAGTTTTTATATTTAAGATATAAGTCTAAGCCTGGTATTTCCTGGTTAAAATCTTTCGGTTGTCTATAATTTTCTGGAGGATATTCTTCTCTAATTTTGCTAACTGCTTGATAAAATGGATGCCATTGACGCAAGACTTCAATTAATTTTTCAAATTGAATGTAAGCCTGTTGATGTCTATTTTCTAAAGCGAGATATTGAATGATTCTTGCATAGGTATCTGGGCTGCTTTTTTTGCCAGTAATGTTGATCATTTTTCCTGATTCTTCAAACATATCATAGTGAACCATTACTAAACAAGTTAATACTTTTAAATTCATCAGATCTTGTTCTTTTAGGTTACTAATAATTTCTGATGTGGATTGTAAAATCGAGAATTCTTTTAATTGTTTTTGAGTAAATAAAGAAAAGAGTCGTAAACTAAAATCATTCTTACATAGACTGTCTAACTCTTGAGCATAAACTTGTAAATTATGTTTACCTTCATCTGTCTTTATCTGGGGAATAATCGCTGTTAATTTTTGCTTTATGTTACTTTGAAAAACTTCTGGATCTTCATATTTTTTGAGTTCTTGGTAAACATGATCATAAAACTCTTTTTGTTTTATTCCTTGACACATTAATTCAATTTGATCCATAATAACGTAGCTTTTTTGGGCTTTTAATGCCGATTTTAGACACTCAATACTCTGGTTTAATCCTTCGTATTCTTGTCGATTATATTGAACACAAAATTTGATTTTGGCAAACAACAAAAATTCTTGTTTACTAAATTTATCTTGTTCAATAGCTTTGAGAGATTTTGCTAATATTTTTGCATCTACTAAGGCGCGGTTATGGAGAAAAATTGCTGTTTGTGAAACTTTTAGTTTGGCTAATCCTAAGAATTCCATTATCTGCTCTGATAAACCATTTTCTCCTAACAATAATTGATGAATTATATCTTTTTTTTGAATTAAAATAATGCCAGAAACTAAGGTTAAAATACCAATAGAAATAGGGGAAAATATCAAAGTACCGATAGATGATGATTCATGATTAAAATTCAAATTTGAAGAGGGAAATAGTCCCAATATTTTCTGGGTTGAATCAGGAATACTAACCCTTGTTTTATCAAGGGTTAATTCTGATCTTTCAGCATCTATTTTTTTGATAATATCATTAGATTCCCAAAGATTTAAAGTGTCTGATTCTTCTTCTTCAATCAATCCTTGATAACGATCTTTCAGATTTTTATTGATGGGTTCAGCTATCTCCTTGGGTGATAAATTAATCTCTTTTTTGTCTATGGTTTGTTCCGATTTTTTCACCATAACTAAATAATTTTGTGTTTGAGGACTTTTTTGATTACTATTAATTATGTGTGAATATTCATTAAGTTTCTGTGATAAGGATCACAACCCATTTTGATCATCAACACATAAGAAAATAGTCAGATGATCAATTACCATGTTTGATAAGGATTTTTGGCTAGATTAACATTATAGTATCTTAAATCATGGGTCACTTCTTCCCCAACCCAACTGGGTAAAAAGATGTCTTGATTTTCATTATTTAATTCAACTTCTGCTAAGATTAATCCTTCATTTTCTCCTTTAAATTCATCTATTTCCCAGACTAAATTATCAAGAGATATTTTATATCTTATCTTTTCAATTAAGGGACGGTTACACAAAGTATCTAACATGATTTTAGCATCGTCTAAAGGAATCGGATATTCAAATTCATTTCTGCTAATTCCTTCAGTTTTACTTTTAATGGTAAGATAAGCATCTTCTCCAATAACTCTGATGCGAACAGTTGTTATTTTATCTAGGGTTAAAATATAACCCTGCCGATAAACTTTTCCTGGTGCTAAAGAACGCCAATTATCATTTTTAACCAGGAATTTTCTTTCAATTTCAATCGCCATAAGGATTAAGTATAATTAATAAGTTATTGACTTTTTGTAAGACTTAAGATATACCAAATTAAGAGCAATTATAGTCCTTCATTGAGATCATAAGTAGCTGTTCAAAAATCAACGAATGTTTACACCGAGAATAATTAAGGACTTAAGCCCTCACTACAAACTTTTTTATTGTAGCTTATAATTATGACCACTGACTTAACAATGTTTGCGAATTTTAAAAATTTAGTGATCAAGACTTCGGACATTAATATTAATCTAATTAAGGGGGGAAAAGGCTACCCAATTTTATTATTACATGGTTATCCTCAAACTCATGCAATGTGGCATAAAATAGCCCCAAAATTAGCTGATAATTTTACAGTTATTGCTCCTGACTTACGAGGATATGGCGATAGTGATAAACCCCAAGGAACAGTTAATCACGATAATTATTCTAAAAGAATTATGGCAAAAGACCAAGTAGAAGTAATGACTCAGTTAGGGTATCATAAATTTTATTTAGTGGGTCATGATCGGGGTGCTAGAGTTGCTCATCGTTTAACCCTAGATTATCCTGATAAAGTCAAGAAATTAGTCTTATTAGATATTGCTCCCACTTATGAAATGTACACCCAAACTGATCAAGAATTTGCGACAGCTTATTATCATTGGTTTTTCTTGATCCAACCTTTTCCTTTTCCCGAAACCTTAATCAATCAAAATTCCGACTATTTTTTAACCCATTGTTTACACAGTTGGGGGAAAAATAAATCTGCTTTTACTGAAGAAGTCATGGAGGAATATTTAAGATGTTTTCGCGATCCTCAAACTATTCATGGGACTTGTGAAGATTATCGCGCAGCAGCAACCATTGATTTAGAACATGATCAATCAGATATTAATAAAAAAATTGAATGTCCTGTCTTAGTATTATGGGGAAAAAAAGGAGTAATTGAAAAAAAATATGATGTCAGAGAAAGTTGGCAAAAAAGAGGGATTAATGTACAAGGAAAAGCCATTAATTGTGGGCATTTTTTACCAGAAGAAGCTCCCGAAGAAACTTGTCAAGGGATCAAAGAGTTTTTATTGTCGTAGGGGCGAACATCTGTTCGCTCCTACTAGGGTTATTCAGTGAGATCTATCACATCAAAAGGGTGACTCCTATTATTGCGTAATCGCGTTTAATCAAGAAAAATATAGTATGAACAAACGCAAAGGCACATTTCCCCCTGTTTCCACTTAAACCTGATTACAAGAAATCACCTAAAGCGAAGACTCTGCCGACAAATTCAATTATCTTTAAGGTCAGACTAATGTTAAAAAAAGTCAAAGCTATTTATTGCGATGGTACATTTATTCCTCAAGATCCTTGTTATTTACCCGAAAATGCAGAAGTAGAATTGACCATACAAGTTGCTTCTGGTTATGCTCATACAGTAGTAGATCGAGAAACCCGCAAAGAAATTCTCGAAGCACTTTTGCATCGGATGCGTCAAACCTCAATGATGGCCAATGCTCACCGTGTCACCATTTCAGAATAACTGAATATTAGTTTAAGGATACAGTGCGCCACAGAAAGGAACAAAAGGTTCCCTGTGTCCCATCTAACTAAATACGACTGTCATTATAAATTTTTCCGTCTCTAATTATCTGCTCTTGATCTCAAATTTGATCATCGAGCAGCTTTTCATTTGGGGAATTGCCCCGATAATTCGTTAAAATCAAAGGCAGAGCAATTATTGTTCATCACTCATTTACCATAAACAACCGGCCAATGGAGATTAAAGCTGTTCAATCTGGTTATTACGGAGACGCTAACTATCGCACTCCCCCCCCAGATCTAGAGTCTTTACTACTGAAAGAGCGTATCATTTATCTAGGCTTGCCATTATTTTCCTCTGACGAAATCAAGCAGCAAGTGGGTATTGATGTGACTCAACTGATTATCGCTCAATTGCTGTATTTGCAATTTGATGACCCCGATAAACCCATTTTCTTCTATATCAACTCAACAGGGACATCTTGGCATACTGGAGATGCGATCGGCTTTGAAACGGAAGCCTTTGCCATCTGTGATACCATGAATTATGTTAAACCGCCGATCCATACGATCTGTATTGGTCAGGCCATGGGAACAGCCGCAATGATTCTTTCTGCGGGGACAAAAGGTTGTCGGGCCAGTCTTCCCCATGCTAACATTGTCCTCAATCAAAACCGTTCAGGAGCGCGAGGCCAAGCGACGGATATTCAAATTCGGGCCAAAGAGGTATTGAAAAATAAGCATACCATGTTGGAAATTTTGTCAAGAAATACGGGACAACCCGTGGAAAAAATTGCCAAAGATACTGATCGCACCTTCTATTTAACCCCTCAACAAGCAAAAGAATATGGGTTAATTGATCGCATCTTAGAAAGTACCAAAGAACTGCCTAAACCCCTAACTGCTGTTAGTTAATTGCTGTTTACCCCTATATTGAATTAAACTCATGCCTATTGGTGTTCCTAGTGTTCCTTATCGTCTTCCTGGTAGTCAATACGAACGATGGATTGATATCTATACTCGTTTAGGCCAGGAACGGATTATTTTTCTTGGTCAAGAAGTCACCGATGGTATTGCCAATCGGATTGTCGCTCTTTTGTTATACCTTGATTCTGAAGATCCTGGTAAACCGATTTATTTATATATAAACTCCCCTGGGGGTTCAGTAACGGCTGGTATGGCGATTTATGATACCATGCAATATATTAAGTCGGATGTGATCACCATTTGTGTTGGTTTGGCTGCTTCTATGGGGTCATTTTTATTGGCCGCAGGAACTCCAGGAAAACGCTTGGCCCTTCCTCATGCGCGGATCATGATTCACCAACCGATGGGGGGAACGGGAAGACGACAAGCGACAGACATTGAAATTGAAGCTAATGAAATTCTGCGTATTCGTAGTGAACTCAACCAGATTTTAGCAGATAAGTGCGGACAATCTGTAGAAAAGATTGACAAAGATACGGATCGGGATTACTTTATGTCTGCGGAAGAAGCACAAGAATATGGTCTTATTGATAAGGTAATTGAAGACCGCACTCTTTCTTTATCTTAACAAATTGGTCACGGTTGTATTGATTAAATCCCCCGCGATATTATGAATTGTGGGGGTACTTTTTGAGCATAATTACCAATTTTTAAAAGTAATAAACTCCCCTTTTTTCAACTCAAAAAAAGAATTTTTCCAACTCAAGAAAAGTATCTGAAAAATGAGGTATGCTAATTATATCATTAGGAAGATAAATTTGTTGAGAGCGATAGTTATATTTTTCATTTGCTGCTTGATAGGGTTGATTGTAGGTTTCTAACTGATTATCTATCAGATTAAATAGCCAAAAATCATTAATTCCTGCTTCAGCATAAAGAGATAACTTAACTTCTCGATCAAATCTTAAGGTAGAGTCAGCAATTTCAATAATGAGTAAAATATCTTCTACTTGAGGATGGGATGATAAATAATTATCCTCTTTTTTCCGGGCAATTACAACATCGGGTTCCGGTTGACTATTAGGGGGAATAATAATCGGTTCTTGTCCTCTTATATTAGCCTTTCCTCGCAATAAAATATATAATTCTTCTAACAATAAAGCATTACAGACTGAATGAAAAGTTCTTTTCGCTGCCATTGTAATGATGTCTCCCCGAATTAATTCTACCCGTTCCTCTGATTCAAAAAATCCTAATTCAGTAAGACGGTTATATTCTTCGAGGGTAAATTGTTTGCGAGTAACTGTAAGCATTACAAACTAAGTTTTTAGCCAGATAAACCTACTGAAATCATAACATTTCTCACGGTATAGAAAGATTTTTTGCTTAAGATGCTATTGAATCATATTAAAAAACGTATCATCGATATCATAGCCAAATAATTGAGCCATAGATTTTAAACGAAATTGAGCCGGAATTTCTTGTTGTTTTAGCCAGTCAGCAAGAATAAATAATTTGTGCATAACAAAGATTTCTAAGGCTTCAGGGTTGTATTGAATACCTTCAACACGGCTAAATTGATGAGGGACTAACATTGCTGTATATCGGGCTAATTCTCCCCCTTTCCAGTCTAAAAGAAAAGGCAGCCAAGGATAAACACTATCGAGACGTACAAACCAGAGACGAATTTCAGGAATTTCTGAGAGTTCCCTGGGATCGCTAGGATCACGAGGATAATGAATTTCAAAGCTTAGGGTTTGTTCCTGAGTAGCGATCGCCCCTTCCCTTAACAATGTTTCCACGATAGAAGTGACAGGGGTAACATCTAAACGAGTCAGATGATCTAGTTGAATGGCGATCGTTTGAGTCATGGAATCTTTAACCTAACAGCATTTATCCTATTGTCTCAGAAATCAGGGATTTAAGTAAACCTACTCATTATTCATTCCTGGAGTTATCCCTCACTATTTTCTTTTATTAAAATCTTAGTTTTTGAAGCCCAAAAATGTTATAATTGTCCTGCTTTTCTTATTAAATTTTAGTTTTTAATCAAAAGAATTACGTCTATTTATCATAGTTAAACGGTGATATAATCGATAATTAAGCTGATCCCCATTGCTCAGCAAATATTAAACAAATAATAAGCAGGGGTTAGCAAGTGACTAAAAAATAGCTTAAAATAAAAGAAGAGACAAGACAGCAATCTCTAATCTGTTAGTAGATTGTGATCAGATAGGTAAGAACTAGAATTTCTCCTACAACCGGATTCTAGTTTGAAATTGCTTGTAAGACTTATTAAGGGATTTGGTCGAGTAACATGACCAAAATTAACTGAAGTGATTTCTCTATAATTTGTTTAATAATTACCCGCTAAAAAAGGAATGAAAATATCATGGATGGACTATTAGCTGATGCCAGTACCCGACTAGAACAAGCCTTAAAATATGTTTCAATTTCTGAAGATGCTAGTGAAAGATTAAAACACCCTAAAACCAGCTTAAGCGTTTCTATTCCCGTGCGAATGGATGACGGCTCTTTACGCATTTTTCAAGGGTATCGAGTGCGCTATGATGATACCAGAGGGCCAGGCAAAGGTGGGGTACGTTATCATCCTAATGTCACCATGGATGAAGTACAATCTTTAGCATTTTGGATGACCTTTAAATGTGCCTTATTAAATTTACCCTTTGGTGGAGCAAAAGGCGGTATTACTCTGAATCCCAAGGAATTATCTAAACAAGAATTAGAACGATTAAGTCGGGGTTATATTGAAGCGATCGCCGACTTTATTGGCCCTGATATTGATATCCTTGCCCCTGATGTTTATACCAATGCGATGATCATGGGTTGGATGATGGATCAATATAGTATTATCCAACGCAAAATTAGTCCTGGGGTAGTAACAGGAAAACCCGAAACAATGGGCGGTAGTCAAGGACGAGATACCGCCACAGGAACGGGAGCTTTTTGTGTACTTCAGTCCATTCTTCCCAAGTTTGACCTGATTCCTGAAAAGACCACAGTAGCAGTTCAAGGATTTGGTAAAGCGGGGGCTGTCATTGCAGAATTGTTGGCAAAAGTTGGCTATAAAATTGTGGCTGTCAGTGATTCTAAAGGAGGAATTTATGCGGAAAAAGGACTCGATATTTTGAGTATTCGTCAGTATAAAAAAGAACATCGGGGTATTGCGGCCATTTATTGTGAAGATACGGTGTGTAATATTGGTGAACATCAAAGCATTACCAATGAGGAATTATTAACCCTAGATGTGGATGTTTTAATTCCCGCAGCTTTAGAAAACCAAATTACCGACCAAAATGCCAATGATGTCAAGGCAAAATACATTTTTGAAGTGGCAAATGGCCCTATTACATCAGCAGCAGACGACATTTTAAATAAAAAAGGAATTTATGTATTTCCTGATATTTTAGTCAATGCTGGAGGGGTAACAGTTAGTTATTTTGAATGGGTACAAAACCGCAGTGGTTTGTATTGGACAAAGACGGAAGTTCATGAAAGAATGAAAGAGAAAATGGTGACGGAAGCAGAAAAAGTTTGGTCAATTTCCCAAGAATTTGATGTTTCTATGCGGACAGCGGCCTATATTCATGCGTTAAACCGTTTAGGAGAAGCTTTAGATGCGAAAGGAACCAGGGATTATTATGTTAATGGGTTAGGACATTAAGGTTCTTTTGACATACTCCACTCGTCTTTAGCAAGTGGAGTATGTCAAACCTAATCTATCCCACGATAGAGATCGGCGATCGCCAACTCAAGATTGATACTTTGCAGGATGACGAGATCATCGCCGTCATAAATGGTTGTTTCCCAAACCCCCATGGAAGTAAGACGACGGCATTCTACACGCTGACTTTCTTGGGTAATTAACACATATTCTTCTAAAGTTTCAAGCTGTTGATAATCCTTAAATTTTTCCCCTTGGTCAAAAGCTGCTGTACTGGGGGAAAGGACTTCGGCGATCAGTTTCGGGTAGCGTTTAAGATAACGATCAGTGCGATCGCGGGGGTCACAGGTCACAAAAGCATCGGGATAGTAATAAAATTCATCCTTATAGTTAACTTTCACATTGCCAGAGTGAAACCGACAGTCTGTAGAGTCGCCGAAATGATCATCAATGACTTTGAGAAAGTTAAAGGCAATGCGATCATGGTTATCCGTACCGCCAGCCATTGCATAGACTAAACCCCGTCGATATTCATGACGAATCTGACTCTGGCGTTCGATATCGAGATAGTCTTGGGGGCTGATGTCGTGTGGAACAGCGATCATGATATCTAGGGGAAAACTTGCTTTTATTGTAACTTAAACACTTGCTCCCGTATCAAGCATTGCAACAACTTCGACTTCTTTTCCTCGATACTTCAAGGACAAAGGAAGTTGAGGAAGCGCATCAGGTACACCAAAGCGATCAACTTTTTCTGAACCCTTAAGGTCTGAGATTATTCTATCCTTAATAAGATTTCCTAATCTGTATCATCGCTATACAATAAAAAAACTAAACTTACATTAAGCATTCTAAAACCTAGAAAAACCCATAATATTCCTAAAAAAAGTTAAAAAAGACGGAAATAGCCCCTTGACAAAATCGGGGGGGGTGATATCTTTTAAATGCCTTTATTTGCTCCCTGTGAGGAGTTTTTTAGTCATTAGGTAGTTCAGTCATGTTGATAACTAACAAATTAATTAAAGCCTTTGCTTCCGGTCTCACCACCATCGGCATTACTGCCGTTGTTGGTACTGTTAACGCTCCCTCCGCTTCAGCAGCACAAATGACTTGTTTTGAAGGTTCGGTCATGGAGGGAGAAGAACTTGGCAGTTTGTTTTGTGGTGACAAGTTCTTCTCAAATTTTTTTATCAGCGATCCCTCTGACGAAGGTACTGATATAGTGTCGTTGAAGACTGACGGTTCTCAGTGGGATTTCTTCTTTCAGTTTAATCCTGATTTGGTCGCAGTGGACACCCCAGTAGGCACACCTTTTCGGATATCCTACGATGTTGATATTGATCCCACTAATAATAATTTTTTTGATCTGATGAGCTTGGATGTAACGACAACTACTCCTCCCGGTGTTACGGTAGTCAAGGACATCATTGATTCTAATACGCTACAGGTTCTTGCAACTTTAACTTCTGTGGGTGGAAGTCAGCCTAATGCAGTCAGCATTTTGCCTTTTCATACCAAGAATATTTCAGTTGAATATACCATCACCATTACTGGAGACGGTGCCTTAGACAGCGTGGGTAATGGCCTTACCCAACAACAAGTACCCGAACCCAGCACCCTTTTAGGCTTAGGTGTATTAGGCTTAGGTGGATTGGTTAGCCGCAAGCGCAAAAGCTAAAACCCATGGCTCTCTTGGATTCCGTGTATAGAATCTATCATCATGATACATTCTATAATCTCTCTAAAGCCTGAAAAGCTTGCTCTATCTGACTATGCCTAGATGGGGAGACAAGATAGACCCACGAAACTCAGGAGAGCCAACCCATTTAAGGTAATTGTAGGGAATATTTGCGTGTGAGGAAGTTGAATCGCCTTCCTTAATCATCTGAAAATTGGGTTTGAAACCCCGTCCTTGTAGGACGGCTTTATATGGTAGAATGAATATGGTCACTGACCCACCCGCGACGATGGATTCAGATAGCCTAACGAGCGAAGCCCAGTTTGACTGGCGGCGCAGACAAATCGGTAGACCGGGAAAAGAGGACAGGGCAATGGGCAGTCCACCCCTAGAATCAAAACACACAAGAATTCTCTTGTTTGAGATTTCGACACATAAGAACCGCAGGGCTTGCGGGGATAGTCTGTGGAGCGAACATAAGACCAGAAAACTCCTTGAGGGTGGAGGCTGTTGCTATGAAGCAGAAACCTAAATCGTGAGGTTTGGGAATCCCCGCACTTTTAGGGCGGGGATGATGTCAAATCGTTCCTTTCACCGTCTCATTAACAATATATGTAATGACAGAAAACTTAAATCATGCGTAAGCTTTTTTCAGCTTTATTACTTACTGCCTTAATAACTACACCTGCAATGTTTTCAACGCCAGCCTTGAGTGAAATCCGTAAAGAACGGGTACAATTTCAATCAGGAACATCAGGAACAACTATTCAAGGCAAAATCAAAGGTGAGCAGATTGTCGATTACCTGATTAATGCTAAAGCAGGACAATTAATGACAGTTAGCCTAAATACTAATAATGGGGGAAACTCCTTTAATATTTTTGCCCCTGGAAAAGTGCCAGGCAATGATGGGGCAATGTTCATCGGCGAGACTAATAACAATCAATTTAAAGGTACCCTTCCCGCCTCTGGGGATTACTTAATAAGGGTTGCCCTAATACGAAGTGCAGCGCGACGCAACGAAGTAGCAAACTACAAACTACAAATCAATATTGCAGGTAATACTACCAGTGATGCTAAAGTTCCGGGGACAAATTTTCACGCTACGGGCAATATTCCCTGTTCCATGGGGAATGGACAACCGACGGGATCTTGTCCTTTTGGCGTGACTCGTAAAGGCAATGGTAATGCTGATGTAACGGTAAAAAAACCGGATGGACGAAGCCGCGTGATTTTCTTTGAAAATGGTAAAGCGATTAGTGCTGATGTCAGTCAAGCCGATCCCGGCGAGTTTAGGGCATCTAAAGAAGGGGATCTCTCCATTATTCGTATTGGCAACGAGCGTTACGAAATTCCTGATGCGGTTGTTTTTGGGGGGTGATTTTCAGACTCTTTGATATAAGTCTAATTGACAATTAAGTTAACCAAATTCTTAATTAATCCCTCAGCTTTCATGGGAATAATCTCTTTACCATGAAGCATTTCTTGGGTGAGGGTATGATGAATTAAGGTTCCCACAAAAATATGGGCAATGACTTCAGGATCATCAATGTTTAGTTCAGAATGTTCTTCAAGATAGTTTTTGAGAATAGCGATCGCAGGTTGAGCGACAGTCTGTAAAAATAATTGAGATAATTCAGGATGTTTCTCTGATTCGGCAATAATAAGACGAACAAAGCAAAGATGCTCAGGATCATGAATTTCTTGAAGAATGCGTTGTGCTAATTGGGTTAACACTGCTTGAGGTTCTCCCATTAAAGGTTGGGACCAAACTAAGCGAAATTTTTGACAAGCAACGTATTTAATTAAGGCCGTAAATAATCCTTCTTTATCGCAAAAATAACTATATAGGGTTTGTTTGGAAACCCCAGCAGTTTTGGCAACTTTATCCATACTTGTACCAGCGTAACCATTATTTAAAAACTCTGGTAAAGCTCCTCGCAAAATTTGTTCTGCTTTTTCAGTGAGTCGAATTGTGGGGGGTTTTAGGATCATCATTATCAGGTAATTCTATGAAACAAATTAGTCTTATTCAAACTGTACCGTCTATTCTAATCCATTGCACACCCATCGATAGAGAATTGCCAATGATTTGTGGTCAGGCGATCGCTGATTTGTTGTTCCCAAGTTGATAAGACTTGTTGAAATTGAGGATAATGTAAATCGCCCCGCCAAAGGATCAAAGCATCTTCTCCCGTTTGTTGATAATAGCCTTTACGTCGTCCAGCAATTTTGAAGCCAAATTTTTGATACAAAGTCAGGGCCGCTTGATTAGAAACGCGAACTTCTAGGGTAGCGCGTTCTAGTTGACGTTTCACCGCATCTCGGAGTAATCCATAAAGGAGTAGTTGTCCTAACCCTTGTCCTTGATAATCGGGATGAACCATTAATAAGGTAATATGAGCTTCTTCTAAAATTGCCCAAAAACAGCCACAACCAATCACTGATTTCTGGGGCCCCAATGATAGCAATAAAAAATGACTATTAGGACTAGCCAACTCTCGTTTATAACCATCTATTGTCCAGAGTCCCCCCAAACAGCAATTATCTAGGGCGACAATTTCGCCTAATTGTTCTAACTGAGGAGGATGGAGATTAAGCTGTGACATAGATAAGTAAGTTTGACATTTATTAGCCTATCATTTTCCCCTGGCCCTTGACGAGTTGTTGACAATTTTGGTGTAATAATAAATCACCTGCTACTCTTACCACTTTGATGGTCAATGAAGATTTGGGTAATTTAAGGATTATTTTCGTCCAATCTTATTAACATATTTTGATGACAATTCCAATTATGAAAAACCGATTGAAACCATTTTCTAACATTTTTTGTCACAATACTACCTATAGTCAAGTGCCTCGATTGTAGAGACACCTTATGTGAGGAATGGAATCAATGAAATCTTTGCTTTATGTCCTAAAAACCCTACTACAGATCAATGGTGTGATCGCTGTGTTAGCATTTCTGACCATATTTGCTATGCGTCAGCAAAAGTCGGCAATTGTTGCCACCAGTCCTGAAAGCGCAAAAGGGTTTCACCGTAACATCCAAGATATCCCTTCGGATTATCAACAGCAAATCGAAACTAATCGACAACAAATTGAAGCCCTAAAAGCTGAAAAAGACCAGCAAATCAAGGCTTTGCAAGCACAGTTAGCCACTTACCAAACCCCAAAGGATTTGACCCGATCAGTCAGTCATGCCCCGTCCCCCCAGATTTCTGTGCCTAAAATTGCCAAGACAGCACCAGAAAGTGCAAGAGCAAAGAGTCAAACAACGGATCAAAATAATTCTGCTCAGAGAACTCAATCCCCGTCAAATCCTATCATCCATCCCTCAGTAGCAGTACAGCGTAAAGCAACCCCTAAGCTTGCCAGACAAGTCAACCCTTCTGTTGAGTCATCAAACGCAGCCAATCATGCTTTACAAGAAACAAACCAGACTCTAGCCATGGTTAGTGTCCCGATTTTTGAAGAACCAAATAAGCAGCCCCTTAATTCTGTTCGACAAGAACAACCATTAACTTTGGTAGAGCAAAGCAAACAAAGGCCCATTCAATCAGTAAAAGTTGCTCAATTGGTGGTTACTCCCACAGCAACAACCCCCTTAAAAGCGTCCATTCCCTTAGCCAACGACCTAGCTGCGGGTTTAATTGTTGCCCAACGAGAAAAACAAATCAATTATCGCACCAGAACCTATAAGAAAGTTCAGACAGCGATTCGCTCTCTGCGTAAAGGCAGCAGTTCCAGTTTAGAAGATGCGGCCAATCAGGCCCAGATTGAAGCGTCAGTCTTAAAACAAGTGGCAGAATGGGGGCGGGAACGTCCTGGTCGTTTTGAAAGCACTACCGTGAGTCTGGCCGATTCTGAATCAACTATGACTGATTAGTTTGTCAAGATTCCCTAAAAAGATCAAAGTTTGATCTAAGTTAACCATTATCGACCCTTACCATCATGAAAATCTTACTGGTAGAAGACGACGAAAATATCGCCATTCCTATTGCGGAAGATCTTGATGATCGCAACTATGTGGTAGAAGTCGCCCATGATGGACAATCCGCCTGGGAATTGCTGGATGTTTTCGATTACGACCTCATCTTGTTAGATGTCATGTTGCCTAAGATCGATGGAATAGCTTTGTGTCGGCAGTTGCGTTCGAGTGGCTGTAAAACCCCCATTTTGATGCTAACGGCCAGGGACACCATTAACGACAGGGTAAAAGGGCTTGATGCAGGTGCTGATGATTATTTAGTTAAGCCCTTTGATCTTGAAGAACTTTCTGCACGCATTCGGGCCTTACTTCGCCGAGGAGAAGCGAATTTACTGCCTATTTTGGTCTGGGGTGAGCTTTCTGTTGATCCGAGTACCTGTGAAGTCTCTTATCAGGGCGAAATGTTAAATCTGAGTCCTAAAGAATATCGTCTGTTGGAATTTTTCTTGCGCCATCCTCGCCGTATGTTTAGCCGCGCTCAAATTCTTGATCATCTGTGGTCAATGGATCAGCTACCGGAAGAAGCAACGGTTAAAGCTCATATTAGTAGTTTACGTCAAAAGCTCAAAGCAGCTGGCATGACATCAGATATCATTGAGACGGTTTATGGTTTAGGATATCGCCTCAAAGAGTCTCCTTAGTCAGTTTACCTATGGTTACGTTCCTCATAGATGAGGGTGATAACGGATGTTTCAAAATTTGCGTGTTCGTCTTCTTCTATCATATCTGATAGTTATGGAAGCCATACTCATTCTTTTTAGTGGTGGTATTTATTTTTTGTTCAGTCGCAGTCTTTCTCGGCAACTGGATAATAAATTAATGACTCTCGCTGAAGTTGTTGCTCCCACATTTAGTCAAGTTAAACATCAAGGGACTCAATATTTTACTCAATTAGGTAACGATAATCTTTTTAATTCCAAAACCCAAGCGATTGAATGGTTTGATAGTGAGAAACGTCGTTTAGGAAGTCATGGCAATTTGGTGGTTCCTTTTGAACCACAACCTGGCTTACTGACCCTATATTCTTCTAAACGGTCTTCTTCATCCCGAATTCGGACAATTACCCTATCAGTGTCTTTAAATTCTTCTAATTTTCAGCAATCTTCTTTAAAGGGTTATATTCGTATTAGTCAATCTTTAACGGAATTAGAAGCTGAAAAAAATCAACTATTATTAAATTTAGTAATTGCAACTTTAGCAACATTAGGATTAGTCACCTTGGGGGGGTTTTGGCTGACAGAAAATGCAGTTAAACCCATTGAAAAAAGCGTCCAACAACAGAAACAATTTACCGCCGATGCCTCTCATGAATTACGGGGGCCTTTGACAGCCATTAAAGCTTCTATTGACATTATGAGTCGTCATCCTGAACGTCTTCATGATAAAGATCTGAGAAAAGTAGGGGCGATCGCTAGTGCAACGGAGCAGATGATTCACTTAGTAGAAGATTTACTATTTTTAGCGCGGACTGATACCCCAAATCTCCAATCTAACCCTAAATGGACTCAAATTATGCTGAATAATTTACTTCAAGATTTAGTTGATTTACTCGAACCTTTAGCCCAAGAAAAGAAAATTACCTTAGACTATCAAGATTTAGATAAAGTTTGGGTAATGGGGAATGAAGGACAACTGAAACGTCTCTTTTCTAATCTTATTTATAATGCCCTTAATTATACCCCGGCTGAAGGGTTTGTGATGATTCGTCTTTTACAAAATAATCGTTGGGCTAAAGTGTCTGTAAAAGACACGGGAATTGGTATTCACTCAAAAGATTTACCCCATATTTTTGATCGTTTTTGGCGAGCAGATAAAGTTCGTCATCGCAGTGGAGGGACGGGTTTAGGTTTATCTATTGCTCAGTCGATCGCTCATTATCATCGGGGTAAAATTACCGTTGAAAGTCAGATAGGAATAGGTTCTTATTTTGAGGTAATTATTCCAATACTTGAGATAAAAAAATCTTACTAATTTTGAAAATTATGATGGATTTTAGCAAATTCTAACGCTTCTTTTACGGTTGATATTTTTCCTTCAATTCGAGCAATTGAAATTTCAGTTAATAGCTTGCCTAGTTGGGGACTGGGTTTCATATTTAAGTGTTTAATTAAATCATGTCCGGTGACTAATGGTGAAGGATGAGCAACTTGATCTTGTGGATCTAGATAACGCTTAATTAAACCCAAAAGATTATCAATATTGAGATTTAAAGCCATTGCTAAAACAGCTAAAACTGAAAAACTATCCCCAATTTCTAAAAAGAAAAAGTAGAGTTGTCTCAGAGCAATTTCTCCTTGATTTGTCTTTAACCAAGGTAATAATTTAACAACATTGACAACAGTTTTTATGTCATTTCGAGAATATTTTAAATTGAGTAATTCTGCTTCTGCTTGCTCAGGAAAATGAGAGACTAAACTCGCCAATTTTGCCCGTTGAATAATGGGACTACCATAAATATTTGATTGAGTTTTTAAATCTAAAAAGTTCTTAAATTCTTCTGCTTGCAAATGACTCTCTAAGAATTTAATTGTTTGATCGATTTTTTCTAATCGCTCATAATTATCTTCATTTATCATTGAGAACCAATATTTTAATAAGCCATCTTTGCCAATCTCAGTTAACCAATAACTCCCTCTTGGGTTGAGCAATAAATAATTTAATTCAGCTTGAACTCGCTCAGCAGCTACATGATTAATTAAACTCCCTAAATCTCGAATTGTTTCCCTGGTTTTGGGTTCAATGGTAAAATTTAATTGGGCAGCTTGTCGATAAGCTCTTAATAATCTTAAGGGATCATCTTGGAGATTTTTTCGTGAGATCATTCTTAAGGTTTTGCTCTGTAAATCCTTTAATCCTTCTAAGGGATCTAGCAATTTTTGTTGATGGAAATTGTAGGCGATCGCATTAATAGTAAAATCTCGTCGCTGTAAATCCTTTTCTACACTTTCTCCTTCTTGTTGAGCAAAATCAACGGTTCCCTCTTTAAAAACTACTCTGGCAATATTTCTGGTAGCATCTAAAACCACAAAACCTGCATGGTAGTGGTTGGCGATTTTTCGAGCAGTTTCTATAGCTGACTGGGGTAAAACAAAGTCTAAATCTAAATAATCTCGTTGACAGTTAAGCAAAGCATCTCGTACCGCACCCCCGACTAAACAAGCTGCTGAGGGTAATAAATCTAAACAAAAAGGTAAAGTCTGTACTGATAAATTGAAAATGGGATTTTGTTCAGTCATCTACAATGAAAAATAAACCATAAAATATGGGCAAAATTTCTTAACTTGAGTTAGATTAAAAAGTATAAAGATGGATTGAGGACAAACGTATGTGTATTTGTATCAATTGCCACTACGTTGATCGTTGTACAACTTACAATGCAGTTGAAGAACAGCACCAACAACCCCATTTAACCAATAGTCCCACCTTTGAACCAACAGAACCCACCATCAATGTGAATATTCGCCCAAAAGATGATTATATCGAAATGGAGTGGGATGTGGTTGGTTGTGAAAGCTTTTTAGAGGAAAGGGGTAAATGGATTAAATTACGCCCTGGTGAAGCTGTTCCTACTTAATCAGCTAAATATTGACGACTCCCACCGTTACAGCGACGAGAGGAGCTTAACGGGGGATTCTCGAAGGACGTTAATCCTTACTGGCTGTCTCAAGCAGACCCTAGACACTTGCTCAAAACTGAGTTTGTGCTTACTTTTAAGACCGATTCCCAAACTTCCATTACAATCTGTGTTTTAGTATTATGGGGATGTCTGTTGAGTATTGACAAAACCTCCTTTGATCCCAAGAGCAGGTTTCCTAAGTTTGATAGGGGATCTTGATCGGCGACAAGGTAGTACAGAAGCCCAACAACCCCCATCTAAGGGTTTAAAATAAATTACATCATTGACTTGTTTTTTAATTAAAGCTTGATTAGGAAAAGGTGAAGGTAGTAAAAAATTAGGTTTGTTTAATCCGATGATCATCATACTACCCAGAAATATCCCCAAAATCCCCAAAAATTTCCACTTTTTCTTAGACTTGCTTAACTTGATTAGCTTATCATTTTTTAGAATAAATTGTCTTTTTAAAAATATAGCTAATAATAAAGCTGGCAATATTAATAAATAGCCTAAACCAAAACGAATTAAAGGACCTTGAAGGAAAATAAACATTATACCTAATACCCCTAAACCAGATACCCAAATTCCCCCTTTCAAAGAGGGTTTCCATAACATCTTCGACAAACAAATCAAACAACCCAAACTAAGGACAGCAAGAATCATCATTACTAGATTAAGTAAACGGGCAGTTATCCATTGAGTTATCAACCATAACACGGGATTTTCCCCTGCAGATGGTTGTCCAAACCAATTCTCTAAATTACTAGTTTCTGCGGCAAAATTTTGAGTCTCTTCTAGAGATTGTGACCAAGGAACATCAAGACATAATAAAGAAGAAGGATAAAGGGGACAGCCGGATGTCCACAAACCGACTAAAATCATAGGAAGCAATAATATAACAACAACCAGAATCCCTTCTATTAGTCGCCCCATAGATTTTCTTTCGTACCATCCATAGAAAATTCCTGTGATAAATAACAAAGGTAATGCTGATAACTTAATAGTTACGGCACCAACCCCTAATAACAAGGGAAGAAAAGATAGTTGTTGCTTGAGAATTGAAGGTTTAATGACAATCACGGAGGAATCTCTTGTTAGCAATATTGCCCATGCTGTCATTCCAATGGATAAAGCAATGGGCCAGTCTGGTGATAGAGAAACCAGGATGGATTGCATTTCTTGAGATGAAGCGAGATACAGTAACAGTAGAGAATTAAAGCTAATGGCAAACCCATCACACAAATGAGCTTTTCTTCTGATGCCTCGCCAGAAACTCAAATATAGATGACCTAGCATTACTAAAAACAGAAAACTGTTTGCTACAGCACCCGCCCGAAATGCTACAATACTTCCATTAAAGGGTGCAATAAAAGCAAACCAAGATGAAGTGATCCCTAAATTTTTTAAAATTAAAACAAGTCCCGGAACAACGCCAAACTCGGATAACCAGCGCATCGCTGAATAATGATAGGCACCTGATTCTGACCAAGTGACTTGTGTTGTGGTCAACAAGGCAACTCCCCAAGTCAGGGTTAAGATTGGTAAGAGAAAATTTAAGGAGAGTCTTGACTTTAAAGTTATGATTTCTTGGCGCACAGTGGGTGAGAGAAGACACAAAAAGCTGCAACTAAGAATGATGATCATTCCTGTGGGAAAGGATAGGGGCATGATTAGGGCTGTGGCTAGAAAGAGATTCGCCAGAAAAATGACTCCTAACCAGACCGCTATAATGACTCGATCTCCAATACGCTTTAATCCTTGGGAAAAACAGATTTGTAGGATCAATATACCTAGGAGATAACTACTAAAACCCAAGAATACCCAAATTAATAAAAAATAAATCATTAGAGTTTATTTGAAAGTTAATTAATATCAAGTCTAAATGAATAGACAAGATTCATCAATTAAGCGAAACCCCAATCAAGAAAAAGAAAAGAAAAAAGTAAAGCAAAGAAGAGAAAAAATATAATCGGTAACTAAACCGATATTTCTAAACAATTACTTTTTTGGCAATTGATCGTTTTGAGGAAGAAACTGTGTTTTTTTTCTGGTTCTCCGTCACAAAATCCTCATGGTAAGAACGTTCCGTATTGACATTCCACAGGTCATGGTTTGCACCCATAATGTTTTCTGCGGCTAAGAGTGCTGATAGCATGGAATGATCCTGATTATTATAGCGGTGCATTCCATTACGTCCAGCAGTTTGTAAATTCTCGAAAGAATCTACATAGTCTTGCAACACCTGTAAATGTTGCTTATATTCGCCGTCATACACAGGATAGGCTTTCTTTTGGCGAATGACTGTGCCATCTTCTACTTTGCGAATGTCATCTACTAAGCCTAGATTGACAATCTCTTCACTAGCGAGTCGAATCAAATCTTGATTGTCCATTTCCCATAAATCATCCCCTTCACTACAGAAATATTCCATTCCTAAACAAGTCTTATTGTTGTCAGGAACCATGGCCGGACTCCAATTTTTAAAGTTCTGAATGCGGCCAACTTTGAATTTTGGACTGTGGATATAAATCCAATTGTCAGGAAATAGCTGTTCTTGGTTGATAACAATGGGAACAATTAAGAAATCCCGATATTTCAGACTACGGGCAGCCTTAAGAACATAATCTGGGGGTAAAGGATCTAAACGATGCATCAAGGCCGTCACAGGCATGGTATTAATGAACTGATCTCCCTTGATTTCAAAGGTTTCATCCCCTTTTTTGGCAATAATACGGGTAATACGCTTTCCTTCTCGCTCAACTCTGACGACTTCCGTATTTAATAAGACAGGAGAACCTTGAGCATCTAATTTCTCTTGAAATCGTTCCCACATCATCCCCGGCCCCAAAAGAGGATAATCAAACTCTTTAATGAGGGTTTTCGTGTCATTACTACCAAAAAAGGCATTGATCACGGCTTTTTTCAGGGATAATCCCTTAATTCTCTGTGCTGCCCAATCTGCCCTAATTTGAGTACAAGGAATGCCCCAAACTTTTTCGGTATAACTTTTGAAGAATGTTTGATATAAACGTTCGCCAAAACGGTTTGTTACCCATTGTTCAAAATTATCTTCTACGGGTAGGGGACGAACTTTCGCTTTAAAATAACTATACAGAATTAATAAACTCTGCAGAATTCCTAAATTACTTACGGCATTAAGGGGTTCTAAAGGATAACTAAAAAATTTGCCTTTGTAATAGATACGAGATAAACGGGGAACCTTGATGAATTCATCTCCTAATACTTCTTTCCAGAGATGTTGTACTTGGGGAACTTTCGTGAAAAAGCGGTGGCCGCCAATATCGAAGCGATAGTCTTTGTAGGTTTCAGTCCGAGAAATTCCTCCAACGCGATCACCTTTTTCTAAAACCACAGAGTGTAACCCATGTTTGGTTAATTGATAAGCAGCCGTTAACCCAGCAGGCCCCCCACCAATAACAACCGTTAAGGGAAAATTATTATGGTGATGAGTGTGATGATTATTGGTAGTAGTTGCTTGCATGAATAATGGACTCCTTTTCTTGATAAATTGGTTAAATTTAAACGGTTATTAAGCCTGACGAGACAAGGTTGGGTGATCGCCTTTCAGCCGATACTTCGCTGTGCCAATGGCAAAGGCTAACCCACTATAGAAGTAATAAAGCCAATGCCAAGGGAGGGTCTGTAAAGTGAAGAGTAAACCCCGTTTTTTCAGAAAAAATTGATACACTGGCCAATTAAGTATAATTAGTCCTAGTATGAGTAACCCTCCGAATAACAATAGGGTCGGAAACCAAAAACTCGCCACAGCCGTTATTAAAAGTAGATAAATAAAAATAACACTGAGACGACTAGACAATTGCAAGTTTAAATCATTGACAAAATTGCGATCGCGGTGAATCAATTCTGTCCAAGGCAAAGCCCGATAGAAGAAATCGGCCCGTAGTAGTGAGTAGGGTGTCCAATGCTTAAGATGTTTGACATAGATGTTTTTACACAAGCGAATCCGGTAGCCTTTAGCCTTGAGACGATAGCCTAACTCAATATCTTCAATACAAGGACGGCGATAACTTTCGTCAAATCCTCCCATTTCCCCAAAAATATCCCGTCTAATCCCACCACAGGCCCCCCAAAATGTAGAGGCTTCTTCAGAACCGATTTGATGGTTGTAATGGTGAAATAGATTTTTATACTGAGAGAGAAAATTAGATGCTCCTGGTTGATCATCATAAGATCCCATTAATGCAGCCAAATCTGGGTCATTTTGAAAAACAGTAACAATTTTTTCAAGGGTATCGGGATGAATAGTGACATCAGCGTCCATAAAAAATAAAATGTCCCCTTTCGCTATTTCAGCCCCTCGATTTCTCGCTCTAGCTGGCCCTTGATTTGTTTTTAGCTGTAGAACTTTTGCCCCAAAATCTTCGGCAACTTGATAAGATTCACTATCATCTCCGTCCACGACAACGATTACCTCAGCAGGGGACAGTAAACTTTTTGACAAACTTGCTAGGCAATTAGAAAAAGCTTTGCCTCCTTTATAAACAGGGATAATCACAGAAATGGATAAGAGTGAGAAGTTGTTATCAACCATTGATTGACTTTTCGTCTCCTAATTGGCTTTATTTACAAAATTATATATTTGTTTCCTGTTTATTATGTTGTTGCAATGTATAACTTATGTATAACTTATGTATAACTTATGTATAACTTCCTAAAACCCATCCTTTAGGCACACATAAATCAATAAAATAAACATGGATAAAAGGTAGAAGACTTGAATCCCTTTGGAGAAACTAAAAAAGATGACTGGCCAGAAAAGAGGTAAAACCCTTTCAAGGAAAGGGTTTCATGGATGTGGCTGTTTTTCACGTTGCAATACCCCAAGCAGAAGCAGTCTCTGTTCCTTTATCCGTAGCTTGATGAAGCCAATAACTTGTCCACGTCATGGGACTTAACATTAGACATAAAGTTTCTCGTGTTAAAGGGGATAGAGAAGAAAAAGCTATATCATGGCAGAGGATTGTTACGGGATTAATAAAAGTTGCCGTCTTGTGACAGGGCAAATCAACTAAAGCTTTGAGTTCATCGAAAGTATAACCTCGTCTAACATGACCCCATTCTTGCATAACATCTTGAGCAGTGGGACACCAATCTTTCATAAAGTTATAGTAAGGAAATCGCCAATTTTCATTGGGGGTACTGATTAAGATAAATCCCTTGGGTTTTAAGACTCGTTTTGCTTCAGAAATAGCTTTTTCATGATCGGGAATATGTTCAAGAACATCAAACATTGTTATTGCATCAAAGGATTCATTTTCAAAAGGTAATTGGGTAGCATCTCCACAAACAAAATTGATATTTTTCTTTTGATTACAAGGGGCATTAGCAAAGTCGGGATTAACATCTAAATTGCTGATTTCTGCCTGGGGATACAGCAGAGACGTTAACCCGCTTTGTCCACCGCCAACTTCTAGAATCTTCTGAAAAGGTTGATCGGGGGAAATTCGATAAATTGCCCGCATTTTTTCTCGATAAAAAAATCCTTGAGTGAATGGATGGGGGAAGGGATTGTGGCTGAGAAATTCTGATAAGGAAGATTTATAAATTGTCATATTGATTTTGGATGTGAGTTCATTAAGTGAATAAAGCTTATTATTTTATTGATTTTATTTTTGATAACGATGACGTAAATAATAAAAAAGTCCTGCGATACATCCCAAAACTTCAGAAAGTAAGGTTTTTTGTTTCAAACCAAATCCATAAAAGAATCCTGCCATTAGAACCCCTAAATAATGTTTCGGTAAATCAACAAAAACTCGATACAGATTCCCTTTATGATGATAATGCTCATATTGAATCAGTAAAGCTGTGACATGACCTTTCATATAAGCATACATTTGCTGGTTTAAATCAGTCATTTCTCGACGATGATAGTGAAAAACAACGGCAGTGGGTTCATAAAGACAAATTCCCCCTTCCGCAAGGATACGATACCACATTTCAGAATCTTCACTACATCCTGATGCCCCTGCTCCTAATCTCTCATCAAAATTGCCAACTTTGTCCAAAATTTGTCGCCGAAACGCCATATTTGCCCCTGCACCAATGCGCCAAACGGGAACGCCCCAAGGGAGATTATAGTCAAAAAAGCCATGATCAAAGGTTTTTGGGCGATATCCCCAGCCAAAACTGCCTAATTCGACTTCAAATATCTGTTGAGACTCGGTTTCTAATTCAGCAGGTAGCACTTGTCCTGTAACCGCCATTAGGTTAGGATCACTAAAGGTTTGTCCTAAGCGGAATATCCAATCAGGATGCACTACCACATCATCATCAGTAAAGGCAATAATCTCCCCAGTCGCCTGACGAATTCCCGTATTACGAGCAATACTTAACCCTTTTCGGGGTTCATGGATATAGCGCATTCCCCACAATTCAGTCATTTGTTTAACTTTATCAGAGGAAATTGAAGCATTATCAACAATAATTATTTCTTTAGGAAAATGGGACAGTTTTTGCAGGGATTCTAAGCATCTTGTTAAGGATTCAGGACGATTACGGGTACAAATAATTAAGGAAATGTTTTTATTAAAAGGTTTTGTATCAATTTCTGCGATTTTTTGCTCTAATTCTGCTAAAGATTTTTCTAGCTTAACCAATGTTGTCCAATCTACGGATTCCGTTTTACAGGATAAGAGATAGGAATCATTGAAGGAAACAAGGGATTCTCGGAAACCATTAGGAAAGAGATAATAGCCGATAGTAGGCGTAATTGCTTGAATAGCCAAGTTAACAATAGCTATTGCTGATAGGGGTAATTGTTCGGCGAGAATTGCTTGATGCCCAAGGGGAATGGTTTTCCACCAAAAAACGAGGTAAATTTTTTCGGCTTCTGATACCGTCGAAATCGCTGAAATTCCCTGACTTAAATCAATTTGTAAAATTTTCCAAGGAAGAACCATAATATAATTAGTATTTTTTCGTAAAACCTTAATTTAACTAACTTTAGCGCATCCTAGTAAAGCTTGTCGTTCTTGAGGATTTAACCAAAAGAGTTGCCAGAGACCTAGCCACCACCCCTTGAGGAAACTACCGTAAAGACTCACTTCCGTCAAGGATTTTCCCCATCTTAGGTTGTGTAACGTCCAAGTTATTAATTTTAATCCCTCTCGTATCCCATAAGCGATTGAAGTCATTAACCAAAGGGGATAGGATTTTCCCCAGAGCAGAGAATCGCCGAATAATTTACTACCACCTAATCCAATATTCATTTTATGCAAATAATCTAGAGAAATCCGATATTCAGGGATAAGATGCTGTAATTGACAAGCTGGATTGTACCATAGGTCATATTTTGAGGCTAATCTTAGCCCTATTTCTACGTCTCCGCCAGAAATCAGCTTTTTACCGACTCTATCAGCTAATAACTGTTTATCTATCCATCCCACATCTTCTAACGCAGTGCGACGGATAACCATTCCCGCACCAACAATACAGGGTACTGTCTGCACTTCCTCCCCGTGATTTTGTTCAGCATAGCAGTATCCAAACTTGATAATTTCATCAGAAGGTTGAATTTGCCAGTCTAATATCACTTTTCCCCCAAATCCTCCACATTTAGGCTGAGATTTAGCAAAAATCGCCGCTTGTTCTACCCAATCAGGAGCAAGAAGACAGTCATCATCAACAAACGCAATCCACTCTCCTGATGTATTTTTTACGCCACACAATCGCGCTGGTGTTAGTCCTTGAATCAGTTCTATTACCATTCTTAAAGTAAATTTTGCTGTTTTTTGATATTTTTCGACAATTTCAACCGTTTCGTCGGTGCAGTTATTATTAACAACGAGAACCCCCCATTTAATCTTAGGGGAAACCACTTGTTCTCTGATCGCCCCTAAAACTCGATCCAGCAAAAGGGCATTGTTATAAGTACAAATAACTAAATCCAGCGATAGGTTTTCCATTGAAGCAAAGTCACTAAATATCAAGATAAATGCTTAAAAATCAATAAATCTTGTGATCCCACCCAGTTTTTGGGTGTACCAGACCATAATCCCTGTATAGGCTCTTGTTCTAAGATTAATCCTGCTTTTTGGGCAAATGTTTCAATCATATTTAAGCGATAAGCCGTCATGGTTTCAGGATTGCTCACATCAGCGATCGCAAAATCTGTGCCATAATCTTGATAAGAATGATCAAAATTAAAGACAGGACGAGCAAAACCAAGGGGTCTAGGCTGTTGGGGCTTATAATAGTCTAATAAGAAAAAACTAAATAAACAACGGCCATTAGGCTTTAAAACCCGCGCCGATTCCTTAAAATAGTTTTCGGTGACATCAGGTAAAGTATGGGTAAAAACCGAAGAGGCAAAAATGATATCAAAAGAATTTTCGGTATAGGGAAAGGAATAGGAACTAGGGGCAATTTTACCCGAAGGATTATAAAAAGTATTGGCGATATCAGCTAATTGAAAGCGAAAATGAGGATAAACAGGGGTAAAATTCTGATGGAGAAACTGAATTTTATTCCCACAGATATCAAAACCATCATAAGAGCCGTCTGAGGACAGAATATATCGTAAAGGAAAGGCAATACGACCTAAGCCACAACCAATTTCTAAAACGTGACTATCAGACTGAATTTGTCCATAAATCCGCAGTAACAGACTCCATTCTTCCGCCCAACGAAACCATTCCTCTAAGACATCAATCCCTTCTTCTTGCATCAAGGCTAAAGGGGGAATCAAAGTCGGTTCATAAGCAACCCAAGGCTTATTAAAGGGATTAGGCATTAAGCTTGATTTAATCTGCTTAAGTTGGTCTTTTTGTCTAGATGTCAGCTTTTTTGATAGTTTTTTAAATAAAGCATTCATGTTGATTTAGCTGAAATTTTTTAAATTACACGGGTAAGGAGTAATCGGTTGTTGATTGCCGTATTTTAGCACTTCTCTGCTGTGAGCGTTCATAAGAGCCAAATAATCCTTGAATTCCCCCCCACAATTCCGCCAAAATCATCTCAGGGGGTAAAATTTGACGACCTAATAGACTTTTAAGTAGTTGTAAGCATTGTTCTTGAAACCACCATTTGATTAAAGCGATAAATTTACCTTGTTGAGAAGGATCATTTTGATAAGATTTAACCACAAAAGCCATAAATCCTAAGCCCCAACTCCAATATTGACGGCGTAGTTTTTTCATTTCTCGGCGATGTTGATGATAAATAAGGTAAGAGGGTTCATAAATGAGGGGATATCCTGCCCGAATTACCCGATAAAAGATGTCTAAATCCCCTCCCCCCGGTAAAGGAGATCCCGTATCTAAGGCTTCGTCAAAGCCCCCTAATTCGAGCAATAACGCCCGTTTAAACGCCATATTACAACCTGCCCCAAAAATTCCTGCTCCACAGGGATAAAGGGGATTTTTGTCTAAAACCTGTCCATAACGGATTTTTTTGAATCCTCTCCCAAATCCGCCGCGACGCTCAAATAATATTTGTGCAGGGGTTTCTAATTCAAAGGGTAACACCATCCCCGTAAATGCTCCGGCATCAGGATTTTCTGTCCATGCTTCAATGAGTCCCAGTAACCATTGGGTATCTACAACAATATCATCATCTAAAAATGCCAGTATATCCCCTTTTGCTTCTTTAATTGCACGATTACGGGCAAAATCCAACCCAACGTTTAATTCCCGTACATAACGCACGTCTGGGAAAGTCGAGACTAATTTTTGGGTTTGATCATCACTAGGGGCATTATCAATGATTAAAATCTCAAAATATCCTAAATTATCAGGCTTTTTCAGGTTTTGTAAGGAATTTAAACAACGAGCAACATTATCAGGGCGATCTTTGGTACACATTGCGACGGTTAAACTCGGAAATTCCATAAACTTAGATTTTTGGCTTAAATCTTCTTGTATTTTGGCTTTTAAAAGGTTTTCTGCCATTTCTCGACTTAACATCTCCTGTAAATCTTCTGGGTTTAATAGCGAATTTGGCGATAATTCCTGCATAATAAACCCAATCGGGCGATCTTGGCAGCGAATCACCAGTGCGACCCCTGTTTCGTCTGCGGAGGTTTGAATATTGGGTAAGGGTTGGGTAACTTCTAGTTGAATAATTGAGTAAGACATAAGAGAATCACAAAAAGATACTACATTTTCTTGATATTAACCGCAATGCGATACAGATCGGCAAATAAACCATCATTCGCCAATAATTGCTTCAAATTGCCTTTTTCAACCAGTTTACCCTCATCTAAGACGATAATTTGATCTGCCTGTTGTATTGTTGAAAGACGATGAGCAATCACAATCACCGTCCGATTCTGTCCTAATGTCTCTAGGGTTTCTTGAATCATTTGCTCAGAAATGGTGTCTAGGGCGTTTGTTGCTTCATCTAGAATTAAAATTGCTGGATCTCTTATAATAGCTCTAGCTAAGGCAATTCTTTGTCGTTGTCCTCCTGAAAGTCTAACACCGCGATCGCCAACTTTACTATCATATCCTTGCGCCATTTTAGAGATAAACTCATGAGCGTGAGCTTGCTTGGCAGCATCGATGATTTCTGCTTCTGTTGCCTCCAAACGTCCATAAGCAATGTTTTCTCCTATGGTCGCACTAAAAATATGAACATCTTGACTAACAATAGCAATATGCGATCGCCAATCAGCTATGTTTAACTGATTTAATGGGGCATGATCGATTAAGATTTCTCCTTCTGTCACCTCATAAAAACGACAAATTAAGTGAATTAAAGTAGATTTACCTGCACCAGATGTACCGACAAAAGCGGTGGTTTTGCCTTTAGGGATATGAAGGGAAATATTTTCTAAAGCGGGTTTTTCGTGAGGGGAATAACGAAAAGTAACGGATTCTAAGGTGATACCTGATTCTAATTCTTGAAAGGGGATTGAACCTGACAGTATATAGGATTTATTATGGCGTTCTAAAAAGGAGATAACATCATCAATCGAATAGCTTAACGTAAGAAGAGCTACTCGACTACTATCCAATTGTTGAATTTGCGGTTGCAGACGATATAAAATGAAGAGAAAAGTTAATAAAGACGGGAGAGCAGTGCGATCATGAATTAAGGCAATAACCAGAATTCCTAAAACCAAAAAAGCAGAAAAAACTTCATATAATGGATTAACAATATTGCTAATTAAATCTAATTTTAAAAAGCGATCTCTCACTTGCTTTGAAGCTTGATTAAACCGTTTTTGTTCATAGTTTTCCCTAGCAAAAGCACGAATGGTTTTCATTCCGGTAAAACCTTCATACATCCGAATTCCCAATTGGGAATTAGCCTCGACAGCTAATTCACTAAAAGCACTTGATTGACGGGTAACCCAACGAGTAAGCAGTGAAGTTAAAAAGAGAATAAAAGTAACCAGTAAAGTAAGTCGCCAAGAGATTAAAAAGAGTAAAATAATATAAACAAGGGCAGTGCAAAGATTAATACTCAATTTCACTAAAATTCCTAGGGCATCATTAGTTCGCCATGTTTCCGTCGCCAATGTATTGAGAAGCCTACCTGATTCTTGAGTATCTAAAAAGCGATAACTTACCGTTAAGAGTTGATGAAAAATATCAGAGCGTAACCGATGACTAATACGAGAATTTAACCAAGACAAAAGGGATAAATTAGCATAAACCAACGCATTTTTAATCAAAATACAAAAACCAATAATCAAAGGAATATAAATAATTCTTTGTGATACCGTAAAAGAACTAAAAAAATTATTAAGCCATTGAATTAAGGTATTTTGAGAAGTGAGATGATTTTCTTGAGTATCTAAACTTTGTAAAAAAGGAATAATTAAAGTAATTCCAATTCCTTCTGATAGGGAAGATAGAATTCCTAAAGTCAAAATAGCGGGAATTGACCAAGGATGGTAATTAAATAAAGGAATTAATTTTTTAATAGATTTGATTTCTTTCATTGATTTTTATTAAAAATTCGCTATTTATTTGCTCTGGCATAAAACATGACTAGAGAATGAAAAATATTTTCTACCCCTAACATTAATTGTAACTTGAGTTTTTGCTGTTCTGGCGTTTTGGCAGTGAAAGTCTGTTGCTGTTGCTGAAGTTTATCACTTTGATCTGAATCAGCATACCTCTGATTAAAAAAACTTGACATTAGTAACAAATATAGTCCGGGTCGAATAAAAGGGGTAAAAGGTTCTGCTTTAATCGCTTCTTTTAACCAATATAATGTCGAAGAATAATCTTTTACAAAAGAACTTTGATGAGCAAAATACATATATAAATTACTTTTAGATAAACGATAGAAAAACCCAGGAATTTCTCTATGATGAACTTGGACTTTTTCCATAATTAAAGCATGGGATCTTGCCATTGTTTCATAATTACGGGACATACTTTCGGGTAATTTCCGATATCCCACTAAAAACTCTTTAACCACTTTAATCTGATAGGATTCAGCAATTTTTAAATAGAAATCCCAATCTTCACATCCTTGGGCATTTTGTTGTTTTAAAGACCGATTATATCCCCCTAATGATTGAACAATAGAACGGCGTATCATCGAACAACTTGCATTGCCTAAAAAATTGTGACTCACTAGGGTAGGGTAAACAGAACCTTCAATTTCTGTTGCTCGAAATGCCCCTGTCAATCTATCATTTTCATCAATATCTACTGACCAAGAATAAACTAATCCGACTTGATTGCCCCCTGATATCATAGCTTTAACCTGTTTTTCAATATTCTGAGGATACCAAATATCATCGGCATCAATCGGTGCAATAAATTCTCCTGTTGCCGTTTCAATTCCTAAATTTCTCGCCGCCGCTACTCCTGCGTTAATTTGATATAAGTATTTAATACGTTCATCTTTTTTTATAAATAAATCAACCTGTGTTTTTGTGCCATCTTGCGAACCATCATCTATAACGATAATTTCAAGGTTTTGATAGGTTTGATTAACAACAGACTGAAGCGTTTTTACAATAAACTCTTCAGCATTATAAGCAGGAATAATGACAGATACTAAGGGGTTATTGCTAGGATTCATTAGATTTCTGATAGAATTAGAATTTAAGAATAAATGCTCACTAAAGATATAATATTCTAACACGTTTCTGACAGAGCAAAAAACTGTTGTAATTGTTGTCCAACTGCTTCTACAGAAAACGCAGTTTTAACTCGCTGGCGAGCGCATTGTCCCCATTTTGGCCATAAAAGTGGATTATCTAATAAATATTCTATTGCTTGCCCTAAAGCGGTTGAATTTTCTCTGGGAACTATCCTTCCCCCTGACGCTTCTCCTCTCACTAAGATATCCGCTATACCAGGAACATCCGTAGCGACAATCGGTAAACCCACTGCCATTGCTTCTAGTGGCGCAACGGGAAACCCCTCATGACGGGATGGCAAGCAGTAAATATCTGAAGCTGAGAGATAATCGGCCATTTTCTGACGATCTAAGATAAATTGGTCAATCCAGATAATATTTGACAATTTTCTTTCTGCGATCGCTTCTCTTAACCACTGACCATCATTCCCCATTCCAATGAGTAATAAATAGCAATTAGGGTAATTTTGGGAAATTTTTGACCATACTTCCAGAAGGATATCTAATCCCTTACGATAGCGTTCAATTCGTCCATGATAAACCACTACAGGACTATTAGACCCTATCCCTAAATCAAGGCGCGTTTGGTCACGATTGCCTTTTTCCCAGTCTTTTAGGTCTAAAGGGTTGAAAATCTGAGCGATTTTATGATCAGGAATATGATACTGTTTTTTTACTCGTTCAATCTCTGTCTGAGAAGCAACGATTAAACCTGCACAATGACGGAGCGTATGGGGACGAATCCACCCTTCAATTTGCCAAATTTGAAAATTTCCCCCTTGAAAACTCGCAAAAACAGGAATTTTTAGCAACTTTCCCAATAACGTACAAGTATCAAAGCGAGGATATTCATATTCTTGACAGATAATGCCTTGACATTTTTCCTGTTTAAGACAGTGTACCAGTTGGTTGAAAGGGGTGGCAAGATAGGGGGATAATTGCCGTAAAATGGCATAGAAGCGATAATGAAGTCTAGGAATTGTGCCAAATGTCTCTTTAACAGAAGAACCATAAGCATAGGTCATCCGATGACGAAAGTGTCGATAAATATTACCAACAGGTAAGAGATAAATAATTGCGCCAGTAGGAGGATGAAGTCGGCGTATCGGTTCAGTCACTTCAACAGAAATACAGATTAAAATGCTTTGAATCCCGACGCATTTTAAGGCTTCAATATAACCAAATAACCAACCCCCTGTCATTTCAGTACAGAAGGTTTCAAGAGAAATATTGATACTGTCTAAGTAATCTTCGATGACGTTTCCCCAAGGGACAAGGGCAAGGGTTTGAACGCGAGTTTTGTCCATATTTATCTTCCTGTTAAATCTCCATGACGCTTGAGATGCCATTGCCAAGCATGAGTCATAATGGTTTTAAGGTTGGGGTATTGGGGTTGCCATCCAAGTATTTGTGAGGCTTTTTGGCTGCTACTGACTAAAATAGCCGGATCTCCCGCTCTGCGATCACTTTTTTCAACTTTAATAGTTTTGCCTGTGACTTCACGAGCAATATCAATCACTTCCTTGACAGAAAATCCTTCTCCATTTCCTAAATTGAAAATTTCACTCTCACCTCCATTCAGTAAATATTTCAATCCCAATAAATGGGCCTGCGCTAAATCTAGGACATGAATATAGTCTCTAACACAAGTGCCATCTTGGGTTGGATAATCACTACCAAAAATTGAAATCGATGATCGTTTTCCTAAAGCGGTATAAAAAACTAAGGGAATTAAGTGAGGTTCGGGTTGGTGGTCTTCCCCTAATTCTCCATTCGGATCAGCCCCTGCGGCATTAAAAAAGCGAAAACAGACATATTTTAGCCCATAGGCTCGATCAAAATCTGCCAATATCTGTTCAACCATTTTTTTACTCGCACCGTAGGGATTAATCGGATTTTGCGGATGACTTTCGTTGATAGGAAGTTCTTGTGGTATCCCATAGGTTGCACAAGTCGAAGAAAAAACAAATTTATCGACCTCCGACTTTTTCATGGCCTCTAAAATAGTTAACGTTCCCCCTACATTGTTATTGTAGTATTTTGCGGGATTTTCGGTAGATTCTCCCACATAGGCATCGGCCGCAAAATGAATGACTGCATCAATGCTGTGATCTCTTAAAATTTGTTCTAATAGTTTAGAATCACGAATATCTCCCTTAATTAAAGGAACTTTTAACACATTCTTGACAATATCCTCATGACCGTTACTTAGATTATCAAGAATAATCACCTCATATCCGTAGTGGGTTAATTGTTGTACCGTATGAGAGCCTAGATATCCCGCCCCCCCAGTCACTAATATTTTTGTTACATTTAACATTAGCTTAAGTCAATTCTAAAATACAGAAATCGAATAAATAGCTTGCTCATATTCATTTTAACGTGACTGTGAGATCTAGAACTCTTGAACCCCCAGAAGACTTAATGTTACTATAATAAACGAGAGATAGAAATCGTCAAGGAGAAAAACGACTAAAGTTTTAGGAGTTTTGCCTCGTACAAAATTACTATGATTTAGTAACGAATTTCCGTCGTTTGCGAAATTTAGCGATCGCTAATAAAGCATCTAAAAACCAGAGTGAGCCAGAATTTTGTATCTCTTGATGCTTTTTGATTTGACTGCATATTTCTGGTTTTCTGTCAATGCGAAACTCCTAAGTTTCATCAACGTCGTGTTTCTCGTAAAAAGAAAGACTCAACCAACCGTAAAAAAGCCATTAATCAACTTGGACGTAAACACCTCAAAATAAGTAGGCAACGTGAAGAACACGCTAAGAGACTTGCCCGTTGCGTAATCCAATCTAACGATTTGGTAGCTCTGAAGGGATTTTGTCTAATTCTTCAGTTTCTGCTTGATTCAATGTAAGCATTAGACTCTTAATTGTTGCAGCAATGGGAACTGCTGTAATTAACCCGATAAAGTCTCCCAAAGTCGCCCCTACCATAACGGAAAATAAAATAACAATGGGATTAAGTCCGGTTAATTTTCCTAACAAACGAGGAGGTAAGGTATTCTCAATGATTTGATCCAATAAAAGCACAACCACTAAAACCCTTAATCCTGTCCAAAAATCTGCTAATAACAAGATAAAACTAATACCTAATATGGTAACAACTGCCCCAAATGGTATAAATCCAGCGATGCCAATGGCTAAGCCAAATAGTAAGGGAAAGGGGGCTTTTAAGATGAATAAAGTAGGAATCATCGTCACAGTTAAGACAGTTGCTAATATTAATTGATTAAGAATATAACTATTGAAATTGCGATAAAGGGTTTTTTGAATCATTACTCCCAGGTTAGGAGAAAACCAAGATTGGAGGCAGTTTCTTAACAGTGAATTACCATAGGATAGAAAAAAGATAGTTAAGACAAAAATAAAGAAAATATTTAGGATATTACCAATTGTTCCAAAAATAAAATCAGGAATTCCTTCAAGAAAACCTTGTAGTTGATTTTGGAAGTTTTCACTTAAGTTCGTAAAAATCCTATCATTGTCAACAATTTTGCTATTGTTAGTCCAATTACTTAAACTATCGGCTTTGAGAGTAGCGGATTGAATCCAATCTGGCAATATATGCACTAATTCAGAAAATCGAATCACAATAGCGGGTACAAGTATAATAGCGATTAAGGCAAAAATCACAATAAAGCTTAAAAAGACCATTAAAATTGAATTGCCTCGACTTAAATTTAATCGCCTGTTTAGAAAATGAATGGGATGATTAAGCAATAATGCAAAAAATCCAGCAATAATAAAAGAAGAAAAAATTCCTTGAAAAGCATTAAAAACAAAAACAAAAACCCAAACGTTCAGGACAACCAAAGGAAATACTAAGGCAATAAAAAAACACCCAGGAATATTAAAACGATTTGCGTATTTTTCTAACATTTTTGTTTAATCTCCATTTTGTGCAAAAACAAAAAAATCTATACTAAGAAAATAGTGGAAAATTTTTAACCCATGTATAACACTATTAGCTATTATTATCAATGTTGTAGGGCTTAACCAAGGTTGACCCCTAGAGGAAAAGCTTTGTCTGGATTCATTGACACTTCTCCTTGATATAAGTCAAGATATATATAACGTAAACCTTTGTAAAGCTTGGGCTAAATGTCAGTAGAGCTTCTATCACTAGACAACATTCAAGAAATCGCCCATCAATACGGCTACTGGGCAGTGTTTATTGGCATTGCCTTAGAAAATACCGGAATTCCTATTCCTGGGGAAACTATCACCATTGTCGGCGGGTTTCTGGCAGGAAGCGGAGAATTAGGTTATTGGCTGGTTTTAGGAACTGCGATCGCTGGTGCTGTCATCGGTGATAATTTTGGTTATTGGATCGGAAGATTCGGGGGTTGGGAATTTTTAGTTAAGGTAGGCAGTCTATTTAAAATTTCTCCACGACAACTCGAAGATGTTAAGGAACAGTTTAGTAAAAATGCGGCTAGAGCCGTATTTTTTGGGCGTTTCGTCGCTTTATTAAGAATTTTTGCGGGGCCGATGGCTGGTATTGCTCAAATGCCCTATGCTCAGTTTTTATTGTGCAATTTAGGCGGGGCAACGGTTTGGGCTTCAATTATGGTAACGCTTTCTTTTTTTGTGGGACGAATAGTTCCCTTACATCAATTAATTCACTGGATAGCTCAATTTAGCGTATTAGCTCTTATTTTAGTGATTGGGTGGGTTGGGGTAACAATTTGGTTGGAGTCTCGTAAACCTAGGTTAGAGGGGAAAGATTAAAATTAAATTTGAGTCATTAATGAGACATTTTTCTTTTACAATGAACGAAATAGAACCACTTTTATTTTTATGCCTCGACCCTCAGCCAAGCAACCATCAACCCCCTCATCCCCTACTACTTTAGCTCCTTCTTCTTTTCATCTACGTCGTCAAGTTCTCGAAGAAGAACATGAATGGCTGCTCAAACAAATTAAACGTAAACGCAATGAACTAAAAAAATTTCTTGACCAAATGCGTTCTATTGCAACAGAAATTTTTCAGAGAGGAAACCCTCTCTATCAACAACTTATCGAACTTGACACGGAAATTCATGGTCTGTTTGATGAGATTTTAACAGGGCGAAAATTAGGGAAAAAAAGTCAAAAAGATATCATCAGCGTATATCATTCCCTGCAATTCATGGGAGTCCTCAGCCCCAAATTTGATGATGATGACGATGATGATGTTTTCAATGATTCATCAGAAGATAACTTTAATGATGAGCAAGCAGAAAACTTCTTTAACCAAAACTCCCATCAAGAACAGTCTGAGGAAACTGATAGAGAAAACCCGATTAAATCTTCAGCATCTCGACACATTCGACAAACTTTTATCAAATTAGCTTCCCTGTTTCACCCTGATAGGGTTACAGACAGCGAAACCCAAATGCACCATAATGAGATTATGAAGGAGGTTAACCGCGCTTATCAAGAAGGTGATCTCGCTCGACTCCTGGAAATTGAACGACAACATCATCTTGCTGAGGATATTGATATTAATAACGCCACAAGTAGTGAGATAGAAAGGCAATGTCAACAAAGAGAAAGAGATAACCAACTCCTCAAAACTCAATACGAAACCCTCAAAGAAGAACTGAGAATTGCTCGAAATACCCCTGAAGGGGAAATGGTGAAAGACTATCGTGCTTGTCAAAAAGAAGGGCTTGATGCTGTTGGTGAAATGCTATCAGAAATGGAAGCTCAAGTCAAAACTGTTGAAGAAATACGTGATTTTGTACGGAATTTTCGGGATAAAAAAATAACGATTAAAGACTTTTTAAAAGGGCCAACTTCCCTGACTCCGAAAACCAAAGAAGATCCTGAAGAAATGCTCGAAATGTTGTTGGAAGAATTACTGGGTTTGAGAATTTAAATAACCCTCCCCTGTTGTGCCACTAACTATTTCTGCAAAGGAAAATTTAATCTTTCTCGTTGCTGAAAATATAAGTTAGCCACTTCTCTCGCTAAGTTACGAATACGACCAATATAACGGGTTCTTTCCGCAACTGCAATTACACCTCTAGCATCCAATAAATTAAAGGAATGGGAGCATTTTAAGACATAATCCAAACTGGGTAATACTAACCCCCTGTCAATTAATTGTTTGGCTTCTTGTTCGTATAAACTAAACAATTTAAACAGTAAATCTGGATCAGAAGCTTCAAAATTGTAGGTACATTGTTCTACTTCACTTTGTAGGAAAATATCCCCATAATTGATCTTGTCATTCCATTGTATCTTGGTCATGGCTTCTACCCCTTGCAGATACATGGCTAACCGTTCTAACCCATAGGTTATTTCAATAGAAACAGGACGACAATCAATACCTCCACATTGTTGAAAATAAGTAAATTGGGTAATTTCCATGCCATCTAACCACACTTCCCAACCCACACCCCAAGCACCTAAAGTCGGGGACTCCCAGTTATCTTCCACAAAGCGAATATCATGATCTTCGGGTTTAATTCCTAATGCTCTGAGGGAGTCTAAATAGATTTCTTGAATATTATTAGGTGAGGGTTTAATTAAGACTTGATATTGAAAATAATGTTGAAAACGGTTAGGATTTTCTCCATAACGGCCATCCGTAGGACGACGACAGGGTTCTACATAGGCCACCGACCAAGGTTCCGGGCCAATCGCTCTGAGGAAGGTATGGGGACTCATGGTTCCTGCCCCTTTTTCGGTATCATAGGGTTGGGCAATTAAACAGCCGCGATCGCTCCAAAATTCGTGTAATTTGGCAATTATTTCCTGAAAATTAATTGACACTGTTTAACCTTCCTTCCCCAAATGACTGCGATACAATATTAACTTACTATTCTACCGAAATTAGGCTTGATTATCACCTTAATTCTAGAATTATTTAATTTTAAGTCAGTATACCAATAAAAATAAAGTTTCACCAAAGCTTTGAGGGGGAGCGTCAATTCTTGAACTAATCTAAAAGGTAGACCCAAAAATTAATAACAGAACTTCATGAAAATTTTCAGCCGACTCAGCATTCAATCAAAAATAATGTTGATGCTACTTGCCGTCAGCATCGCCTCTATTTTAGTGATTAGTTATGTCGGTTATACCAGTGGGAAAGAAGCCTTACTTAATAATATTTATTATCAAATGACGGAGATAAGGAACTCTAGGGCCAGACAAGTTCAATCCTACTTTAATTATGTCAGAAATCAAGCAATTACTTTAGCAGAAGATCCGACAGTTGTTGATGCAATGGGTTCGTTTCGTGATACGTTTAATCAATTAGAAGAGCAAGAAATTCCTTCAGATTGGATTTCTGAACTTTGGCTTTTTTATGAAAAAGAATTTATCCCTAGACTCAAAGTTAATGTTGATGGTATTCCCTCTGTAATTACCTATTTTCCGAAAAAAGCAGCGACTCGTTATCTTCAATATCATTATATTGCAAATAATCCTTATCCTGTAGAGGATAAAAGTTATTTAAACAAGGCAAAAGATGGCAGTGAGTATAGCACAATTCATGAAAAATACCATGTTTTTTTTCGAGATATTGCTACTCGTTTTAACTACAATAACTTAGCACTTGTTGATAGTAAAACAGGAAATATTGTCTATACTGTTAACAAAGGAACCGGATTTGCTACCAGTTTACATGATGGCCCTTATGCTTATAGTGGAGCAGCAAACCTATTAGAAACCCTACAAAATAATCGAGAGAGAGGTGCTTTTGAAATGGTTGATTTTGCTCCTTTTCGTCCTAATTATGCTCAACCGGTTGCTTTTATTGGGAGTCCAATTTTCCAACAATCCAATTTAATTGGTATTCTTTTATTGCAATTACCTGTTGATGAAATCAATCGGATTATGACAGGTAATTATCAATGGAAAAAAGACGGACTTGGCCAAACAGGGGAAACGATTTTAGTGGGATTAGATTATTTAATGCGTTCTCAATCTCGGTTTTTAGTTGAAGACCCCGATAATTATTTTTCAGAACTCAATAAACAGCGTATTCCTGATAAAATCATTCAAAAAATTCGTGCCAACAATAGCCCAATTTTACTACAAGAAATTCGGAGTGATTCGATTAAACGAGCCATTAATGGGCAAGAAGGACTGGCTATTTTAAATGATTATCGAGGTATTCCTTCTTTAATTTCCTATGCCCCTTTAAAATTAGCTGACCGCTTAGATTGGGTTATTATTGCTAAAATTTATGTCAGTGAAGCTTTTGCTCCCATACAACTTTTTGGTAAAAGAGTATTAGTAACAACCGCAATTTTAGTTCCTTTAGTTACTCTTTTATCTCTCTTTCTTTCCCGTCGTTTAGTGATACCAATTTATCGATTAATTTCGGGGGCAAAAAAAATTACATCAGGGGCTACTAATGTTGTTGTTGATGTGCCATCAGATGATGAATTTTGTCACTTAGCACAAGCTTTTAATAAAATGGCTAGAACCATTGATGAAGAAAAAGAAGCCCTAGAAAAACAAATCAGAAAGAATGATTCTCTCTTATTAAAAACTTTGCCAGCACCCATTGTTAAACGTCTTAAACGAGGAGAACAGAAGATTGCTGATAAATTTCCTCATGTTACGGTTCTTTCCGCTAATATTGTCGGATTTGATGAACAATGCGATCTGATGACTGCCGAAGAAGCTGTGGGCCTTTTAAATGATATTGTTAGTGCTTTTGATGATGCAGCAGAAAGACATGATGTCGAAAAAATTAGTACCGTAGGCACTTCTTATTTAGCGGCCAGTGGCTTATTTTTACCACGTTTAGATCGAGATAAAGGGGCTATAGAATTAGCTTTAGAAATGCTAAGAATTGTCCGAGGGTTTAGTCAAGAAAGTCACCTAGATTTTGAAATTCGTATTGGTATTTATTCAGGGACAGTGATTGGAGGATTGTTAGGTAAGACTAAATTAATTTATAATTTGTTGGGAAACACTGCTAAAATTGCGCGATTTTTAATGATTGTTAATTCAGTGGAGGGAAAACCTAATTCTATTTTAGTGAGTCAAAATGTCTATGAACCTTTACAAGATTTCTACAAGTTTTCTAGCATGGGAGAAATTGAAATTCCAGAACAAGGTAAATTGGCTGTTTGGTTATTAAGAGATGGTGGCAGCAAAAAATAAATAAGTTAATATTTTTAACCTATCTTCAATCATAATACTTCCGCTTCATCTAACATTTTCCAAACAGTTTGTAAAAGTTCATCTAATCCAGTTCTCGTCACGGCTGAAATAGTAAAAATCGGAGAATCACTTAACTTTTGTAGTTCTTTTATCATTAATTCCAGAGTTTCTTGATCTGCCGCATCAATTTTATTAAAAGCAAGAATTTGCGGGCGATCGCTTAATCCCCGGCCATAGGCTTTTAACTCTTGTTGAATCACTTGATAATCTTTAATGGGATCATCCGAAGTAATATCAACTAAATGCAATAATAGGCGAGTTCGTTCAATATGTCGTAAAAATTCATGACCTAATCCTATCCCTTCGTGGGCCCCTTCAATTAACCCAGGAATATCAGCAAAAACCGTTCCATCTCCCGTCGGTTTTCTCACAACACCCAAGTTAGGAATTAAAGTAGTAAATGGATAATCTGCAATCTTAGGACGAGCAGAGGAAAGAGAAGAAATTAAGGTGGATTTTCCCGCATTAGGTAAACCAATAATTCCCACTTCAGCTAACAATTTCAACTCTAATCTGAGGTTTCTATGTTCCCCTTCCAAACCGGGTAAAGCATATTCTGGGGCGCGGTTTTGGTTACTTAAAAAGTATTTATTTCCTAGTCCCCCTTTTCCTCCTTGGGCCACACAAAGAATCTGTCCATTTTCAATCAAATCCCCTAATATTTCATCGGTTTCTAGATCATAGATTACCGTACCACAAGGAACCTCAATAATAATATCTTTACCCATGGCTCCCGTACGATTATTGGGGCCGCCACGTTGGCCATTATCTGCTTTAAAAAGACGCGCATAACGGAAGTCTAAGAGGGTTTGCAGGTTGTTTACGGCTTTTAAAATTACTGAGCCACCTTTTCCCCCATTTCCCCCCGCAGGACCCCCCGCAGGGACATATTTTTCCCGTCGGAAGGCGACTATACCATCTCCTCCTTTACCAGCTTCTACTTCAATTTCAGCGCGATCAATAAACTGCATTCTAATTCTTCTAACTTCTCAATGGGTATAACATTATATTAGAGTTTGCTCTCAAATAGCGATCGCTAGTATATTATGAGGTTTCTTCTTTAATCACGGCTAAATCATCTTGATATTTCCTAGTTTGAATTTGCTGATTAATTGACGATGCTTTTCAATCTCAGCGATCGCGTCTTCAAAAGGTATCTCCTCCTCATCTAATAACATAGCATTATCATAGGCTCGAATCGCGTCTAATTCTTCTAGTTGTTCCAAAAGATTCTGATATTCTTTGATGTCTAATACAACAGCAACCCGTTTACCTTGAGCATCTGTAATATACTTTTCTTTGGCCAATGGAGGAATATCAGAATAGTCAATAATTGGGGAGCGATCGCCGATGAAAAATAAAGCGATCGCCCCTCAAAAAAAATTAAGTATATTCCGAAATATCCTCCTCACAGTCATCTACTAGATAAGATAAAGCGCGGAATCTTAACCCGACTAATTGTTCATAAAGGGGGTTTAATTTACATAAAGGGGGAATATGAACAATTTTATGGCCGAATAATTTAATATCTCGCTCAAAAGGACATTGAGGGGGAACCATTTTACAGATAAAACGGGCCAAACGGGGATCATGAATATCCATCCCATCTAACCAGTCTTTGAGAGGATGTAAAAGATCGGGATGAGGATGAGGGGGACTGATTAAACCACTGGTTTGACCTAGTGCTAAGGCTTCAGAATGTTCTTCTAGGGGTTCACAAAGGGTGTGTTCTAAACTTTCTAAAGCCTCGACTTTTAATCCTAATGCTTCACTAAATTCATGTAATAGTTTCCCTTCCGGGGCAGAATAAATCCCATCGGCGATCGCTACCAAAACAGCCGTTCTTAAGAAGTTTTCTCCGATTTTGGGGTCATGCCCTAAAGCCTCAGCTAGTTCTTCAGGGGTAATAGATTGGAATAGGACGGATTCTTGGTCATCAAGGGCTAAGTCTTGGGTTAATTCAGCAATTAATTGTTGTTCTTGGGGGTCATAGTCCCCGTCGCACCAAGCAATGGTCAGTAAACCTCGTAACCACGCGGAAATTTGCTCGGTTGTATAGGCGTATTGTGTAACACTAGCCATAATTGTCTTAATATCAAACGCTTCGGGTGAGATGGGGAGACGATTGGTTTTTGTCCCCCTACTCTTGATCTTAGCTTTTCTCTGCCGCTAATCGAAATAATTCACAAGTTACAAGCTTGTGTTATTTCATTGAACAATTACCGGAATTCCAGTTTTAACTAATTCATACAAGGCTTTAACATCTCGATTTCTCATGCGAACGCATCCATGAGACACCGCTTGACCCATGACGTGTTCTCCAGGGGTTCCATGAAACCCGATGTAATTTTTGCCATTTGTCCAGAAACCAATCCAGCGTTCCCCTAAAGGACTATTGGGCCCTGGTGCGCTTACTCTGCCATTCCAGGGGTTTTTCCATTTCGGGTTCTCAATCATCTGCATGACGGTAAAGTTACCTTTGGGGGTTTCCCATCCTTTTTTACCGATCGCCACAGGATAACTGGCTAAAACCTTATTCTCTTGATAGGCATAAACGCGACGTTCTTTTAAGTTAAGGACAAGACGGGTGGCTAAAACTTTGTCGGTTTCAGGAGGTGTGGCCATGGCCTCTGGTTGACTAGCAGGGGCAGTCATTTCTGGGGTCACTTCATCGGCGATCGCCTGTAGCTGCATTCCTGAAATCGGTAATAGTAAACTCCCGCCAATGAGTGTCAGTCCCAGTAATAAACGATTTAAAGACATTGTTCTGAAATCCCAATACAAATCGTGAATAATTGTACAATTTAGTGAGGAGTAAGTTAAGTAGGTACAAAAACTTAAGTACCTAAGGACATTGTAGTGATTGTAGTGGCAGTTTTAAAGGCTTCTCTCTAAAATTAGCACTCTTTTAATAGTTGCCTATAACGCTCTTATTCTTGAGATGGTGTAGAAACCGCAATAATACCTAACACATTGAATCCTTGATCACTTAAAACTTTCGCCGCTTCTTTGGCGGTTGTTCCTGTGGTATAAATATCATCAATTAACAGAATTGGCTTTGATAAAGGATGATTTTGTAGGGACTTTCCTAATGAAAATGCTTGCTTAATGTTAGCTTTTCGTTGTTCTGGTGTCAACCCAAACATGGCTTCTGTTTGACGAATTCGCATTAAACCTTTAGTTTTTAAGGGATAGTTGGTGATTTGACAGAATCCCTTGGCTATCATTTCTGATTGATTAAATCCCCTTGCTTTTTCCTTCGTTAAATGCAAGGGAATGGGAATAATTGTCGGTGTTTTCTGGGTTTTTATTAAACTATATTTTTGCCAACTTTCTCCGAGCCAAAATCCCAAAAATTCTCCTATTTGGGGCTTCTTATCATATTTTAAAGCCGCGATCGCCTGTTTTAATTTGCCGTCATATTTACCCCAAGCAAATAAGGGAAATTCTCCCTGCCACAATTGTTTAGAATGTTTTAATTGACAGCTTTTTAATTGTCGTTGACAATCATAACAAATTTCTTCCTCTGTGGAACGTTGACACAGGGGACAATTCTCTTTAAGAAAGATCGATAAAATATTCTTTAACATAATTATTTGTTTGTAAATCCTGGTACATTTAATTATTAACTATTCTCAATTATTTTTACTTGTTGACAAAATTCAGCAAAACAAAATTGATTGAGTCTATTTGTCAAGACTTGCTAACGAAACAGAGCAGACTCTCATAAAATCGTAAAATGAGCTTTCTATAAGGGTTGTAAGTATTTTATCCCTGAATCAAGCTCAGATTTTATTGGGCTTTGGGAAAAAAATTCCAAAAATTATCAGGAATTATTAGCAATAGTGCTACAATACGTCAGACAATATCGAGAATGACACGCAATCAAGTGTCAAGGAGTGGGACAAAGTTAACCGTGAGTAAATTATCGAGACGACTATTCCTGAGTGGAAGTACGGCGACAGCAGTTATTGGTATGAGTCAACTAATGACAAGCTGTGGACAAAAAAACAGCAATAACACCCCGGCCCCTAGTCCAAGTGCATCAGTGACAGGAGTGACAGGGGAGTTAAACCTTTATTCTTCCCGTCACTACAACACAGATACAGCGTTGTATGAAGGGTTTACCAAAGAGACAGGGGTTAAAGTTAATCTGGTGGAAGGGAGTGCGGATGAACTGATCGAACGAATCCAAAGCGAAGGAGAAAATACCCAAGCGGATCTTTTAATCACCGTTGACGTAGCCAAGTTGTGGCGGGCCCAAGAAGCAGGTATTTTTGTCCCCATCACCTCTCCTATTTTAGAGCAAAAAATTCCCCCATCCTTGCGTGATCCCCAAGGATATTGGTTTGGGTTTACCAAACGGGCGCGGGTGATCATGTATAACAAAGAAAAGGTGAAACCGGAAGAATTATCGACTTATGGGGCGTTAGCTGATCCTAAATGGAAAGGGAAGATAGTGATGCGCCCTTCTAGTAATACTTATAACCAATCCTTAGTAGCATCGTTAATTCAAGCCAATGGGGAAGCCAAAACGGAAGAATGGTGTCGGGGTTTCGTGGCGAATTTTGCCCGCCCTCCCCAGGGTAATGACATGAAACAAATTGAAGATGTGGCCGCAGGAGTAGGGGATCTAACTTTGGCCAATACTTACTATTTAACCCGTTTTGCCAAGTCAGAAGAACCAGCGAAAAAAGAAGTTTTTGCCAAAATTGGGGTCTTCTTCCCCAACCAAGACGGTAGAGGGGCCCACGTTAATATTAGTGGGGCCGGGGTAATTAAAAATGCGCCCCACAAAGAAAATGCGGTTAAATTCTTGGAATATTTAACCAGTGACACGGCCCAAGAATTCTTTGCGAAGGGCAATGATGAATATCCGGTTGTGGCAGGAGTCCCCCTTGATCCGGTTTTAGCCAGTTTCGGCACATTTAAAGCCGATGAGACGGATATAGCTGCTTTTGGACCTAATTTAGCGGCTGCGGTCAAAATTATGGATCGGGCGGGGTGGAAGTAGGGAGAGGGAGAAAGGGGAGGAAATTTGACCTTTTACCTCTTGTCTTTTGCTTTTTACTTTTTATCTCAACTATCCTTTTAGCTTGATTAAAGAGTGTGAGTAAGTAAGTTTGATGATGTTAACGATGCGATCGCTGTTTCAAGTCCCCAGTTTGATTTTAGGAATCATGATGTTGATTTCGACCGGTTCTGAAGCTGTCCCTTTATCGAACTCAGGTGATCGAAATTCTCAACTAAAACAGTCTCGTGATGGCTTTTTGAACTCTGGGAGGCCAAATCAAGAGTCAATGTCTCAAATGATCAATGTTTCAGAGTTACAAAATACGACCCCTACTCAATTCTTGCCAAGGCCGGATCGAAATTCTCAACTAAAACAGTCCCGTGATGGTGTTTTGAACCCCACCCGTCAAAATAGGGGATCGATGTCTCAAGTAACCAATGTTTCGGAATTACAAGATATTGCCCCGACTGAGTGGGCCTATGAAGCATTACGGGGTTTAGTAGAAAGGTATGGTTGTGTTGTGGGCTATCCTGATCGCACCTTTCGAGGGAACCGCGCTTTATCCCGTCATGAATTTGCGGCTGGTTTAAACGCCTGTCTTAATACCATAGAACGACTTTTACAGGAAAATGTTGCCGTATTGCGAGAAGACATTGACAAGTTGAAACGGTTAGCCAAGGAATTTGAGGGAGAATTGATGGCTTTAGGGGCCAGAGTGGGCAATTTAGAGGAAAGGACAGCCTATCTTGAAGATCATCAATTTTCTACCACAACTATCCTTACAGGTGAGATAGTTGTGGGGTTAACGGGTATTACCAATGGGGAGAAAAATGAGGGGACTGAAGATATTCCCAGAGTGAATAACCTGGGGTATCGGGGACGACTGGAATTAAATACTAGCTTTGATGGGGATGATTCACTCTATGTCCGTCTCGCAACAGGGACGGTACCCTCCTATTCTGCCATTGCGGGGACGTTCGAAGGGGATTTTGGCTTTTCACAACCTGATGATAGTGATTTAGCCGTAGAACTGATTATTTATGAGTTTGCCTTGGCGGAAAACTTGCGGATGTTTGTTGAACCCGTGGGCGGTGCGTTTGATGACTTTACCCCTACGATCAACTTCCTTGATGGTGATGGGGCTGCGGGGGCGTTATCAGCCTTTGGGACTCGCAATCCTCTTTATTATATGGCTGAAGGGCCAGGAATTGGCTTTAAAGGAACTCTGTTTGAAGTCTTTCAATGGAGTGCAGGTTATTTAGCGACAGATGGTAACAGTCCCGACTTAGGAGAAGGGATGTTTAATGGCCCTTATGGTGCGATCGGTCAAATTAGTTATCAACCTAGTGATAGTTTTGAGGTGGCGTTTACTTATGTGCATGGGTATAACAATCTTGACACAGGAACGGGCAGTCGTCGCTCTAATTTTCAAACCTTTATTGAAGAAGATTTTGAAACAGATGTTAACACGGTTAATAACTCTTATGGGATGGAATTTTCTTGGCGTATTGCCCCTAAATTTATCTTCGGTGGTTGGGCCGGTTTTACTACCTCTAGAACTCAAAATGCTATTAACATTGTGAGACAATTGACCATTGATGAAATGCCAACGCAAGATTTACCAAGGGGAGATATCCCAATGGAGGAAATGCCAACGGAAGAAATTTTTACTGAAACAATGCCAACTGAGGAATTATTTACCATTGAAAAGGGGAATATAGATGTTTGGAATTGGGCGGTAACTTTAGGCTTTCCTGATGCTTTTGTAGAAGGAGACACGGCGGCTATTATTATTGGGATGCAGCCTTGGGTTTCTAAGTCTACACTTGCTTTACCTGATGGGTTACGAAATAATGATCGAGATAGTTCTTATCATATTGAGGCTTTTTATCAATATCCCATTAATGACAACATCTCAATTACCCCTGGCATTATTGTAATTACTTCCCCTGATTATGATGACAAAAATGATGCTTTAGTTATTGGGACAATTCGTACCACATTTAGTTTCTAAACCTTGGTAATTCTAGGAGATATATAACTGATGAATTCTTCTTAATTAAATCACAATTTACACAGAAAATTAGACCCTAGGGATAATTCATGAATTATCCCTAGGAGCAAAAACAGTTCCCAAGACAATCTGACAATTAATTTATCAATCACTGTATTTTTTTACTTGACAAATGATGCAACAAACCAGAACAAGTTATCTGCGAGAACTCCCCATAGGAGCGAAGGGTTATATTGTTGGATATGACAAAATTTTTAGGGGTTATCAAGGCAAATTATTGTCTATGGGGTTAACCCCAGGAACAGAATTTATTTTAGTCAGACAAGCGTCAATTGATTGGCCGATGATGATTGAAGTTAAAGGTAATTTACTTAAATTACAAAAACCAGAAGCTGATGCTTTATGTATTGAAGAAAATGAATCTTAATCGAAGGTTAAATTATGTCACAATTTTCAACAAATTCGCCACTTAATAGTTGGAATCGTCGCCAATTTATTCAAGGTTCACTCACATTGTTAGGATTAGGTTTAGCAGGAGGAACCATAGGTTTACGTCATCTGATTTCTCGCAGTAATTATGGGGTAAAAATTCCTGATATTACTCAAGATGATAACCAAATCCTTGATAATCCTTTTAATCCTATGATGATTTTAAGGGAGTTTGATTATGGGACTATTAAACGAGAAAATGGGCGAGTTATTCGAGAGTTTAAAGTGGTAGCTAACAGCAGTTTATTACATCTCAATGGTAACATTTCTTTTGTTAGTTGGAATCTCAATAATCGTGTTCCTGGCCCGACTTTAAGAGCAAGAGAAGGGGATAAAGTTAGGATTATTTTTGAGAATGAAGATGGCCATTCCCATAGTTTACATTTTCATGGCAATCATCCTTCAGAAATGGACGGCGTTAAACCTATTCGTCACGGTAAAACTGCTGTCTATGAGTTTGAAGCAAAACCATTCGGAGTGCATCTTTATCATTGTCATGTTGCCCCCGTAACTCGTCATATCAGTAAGGGTTTATATGGAATGTTTATTGTCGATCCACCTCAACCTCGTCTCCCCGCAGATGAGATGGTTATGGTATTAGGTGGTTATGATATTAATAATGCTCGTAAAAATGATTTATATGCTTTTAATGGCATTCCTAATTATTATAGAGATCATCCCATTTCTATCTACAAAAATCAGTTGATTAGGCTCTATATTCTCAATATGATTGAGTTTGATTCTGTCGCAACTTTTCATATTCATGGCAATATGTTCAAAGTTTATCGTACCGGGAGGAGTTTAACCCCTGATGAGGAAACAGATATGATTACAATGGGAACTGCCGAACGCCATATTTTAGAGTTTTCCTATGACTATCCTGGAACATTTATGTTTCATCCTCATCAAGATACTATGGCAGAATATGGATGCTTAGGAATTTTTAATGTTCTAGATACTTAACTGATTTACAATAACAATAAGTTTGAATTAATGACTAATAAGGAGCATCAAATATGATTAATTTTCGTTATCTATCTTCCCTACTTTTAGTTCCCTTTGCTATGACGATAACCAGTTGTAGTCAACCCGAACAAACTCAAGAGACTACCCAACATTCTCATCAAGAAATGACCAAAACTGAAGCCAAAGATACCGATCAAGAATATTTAACTACATTAGGGTTAATGAAAGGTCATTTGCTCATTGCGAAACAATTAATCGACCAAGGAAAATATGCAGAAGCAGAACCCCATATTGGTCATCCTGTAGAAGAATTATATGGGGATATTGAGGGACAATTAACTAAACGCAAGGTAGCGGATTTTAAAGGAACCTTAAATCAACTAAATGATGGTATAAAAACTAATCCAAAATCTGATAAAATTAAAGGACAATATGATAGCTCAATAGCGGCAATTGATCAGGCGATCTCAGCAGTTCCTGCGGATAAATTACAATCTCCTGAAACAATTTTACTTGTGATTAATGGGCTATTAAAGACAGCAAATGCTGAATATGAAGCAGCGATCGCTAATGGTAAAATTGTCGAAGTAATTGAATATCAGGACTCTATGGGATTTATGCTTTATGCAGAACAATTATATCAATCAATTGCTGAAGCCATGAGTCAAAAATATCCTGAGAAAAATGAAGTCATTACTACTACATTACAAAAATTAAAGACAGCATGGCCTTCTGTCAATGCACCAGAAACCCCTGTCATGGCTCCTGAACAAGTATCCGAATTAGTGACAAAAATCAACGAAAGTGGTAAAATTTAGACTTAGTTTAGGATAATCTGTTACCTTAACCTTACTTGATTAACACAGCTAAGATAAAGCCATAAATCGAGTTTGTAGTCAAATCTCGCGCCCCTAAAAATAGGCTATTGAGATTTAACTACAGACTGGTATTTGAAAGCCTCAAATTAGCTGTGTTATTTCGTTCTGAACTATAAATTATTCTCCCAATTTAACAACTACCATCATCTTTATGGGGTGTGGGTGCTATCGTAGAAATATTGCCTTTTATTACACCATTAATGGCGATCAAAGGGTCAGTTTCAGTGGTAATATAAAGAGTGATGCCGCGACGACTCAAACGTTCAGTTAAACCCTCTCCAGCCTCTCCTGTAATTAAAATACTATGATCCAAAGGATGAGGTGTGATATCATCATCATGCAGATCATGAAAAGTGGGTTGAGTGTCAGGAATTTCTAACTTTTCAATCAGGGTTGGTTGGGTTTCTTGACTCGCTTCATATACCAAAAATTTCCTGGCGCGGCCAGTTTTTCCGGTAATTGTTTGGAAATCTTGACTAACTAGAGCGAATTTCATAGCTAACTTACCTAATTCTCGTTCCGAAATATTAGCATAAGTGTATTCTTAAGTTTCTTGATATTTCTTGTTAAAAAATGCCAATGGGGAAGCTAGACTTCTGCTAAACTTCCCCCGCTCTGGCAACAATATATAGTTGTTGTTGACATTAAGCTTGCGTTAGACCAATTTCATTAGCTAAACGAATGTGCATTGAACCAGCGCGATCAAATTGTTTTTGTTGACGACGCAACATCAACCAGCGAGACTTTTGTTTAACATTGCCTTCAGTAGTAGGGTTATTGTCGTATTTAACACCCCGCCAAGTCAAATTAACCTTCGGTTGGTGTGCAACCGATGTATTTTGATTACGGAACCGCCAATCAAGTTCTTGACTATTGATATCGATGGGAGAAAATTCTACCCTAGGGGGATTGTATTCGTATTCGACACCACGATAATTAAGTTTCATCGTTCTTGCCTCCGAGTAATGGACTGTGATGGTGATCGGTAGGCGCGTTCCTTCGGGAAAGTTCCCTACTTCCGTCCTTCAACCTCCCAGACAGGAAAACTTGAAAGATGAACGATTTAGTTTCTGTATCTATTGTTACCGTTTTATCGATAAATGTCAAGGAAATATAACTTAAGATGTTTGCTGATAAATTTTGGGAGAATTAACAAGCCCTTAAAAATAATTAAGAAAAGATTTAATCGGGATTTTTGGGGTATAAAATGGCAAAATTGGGCAAAATGATCGAAAAATTTACCCAACCACTTCTAGCCAAGATTTCAATGAGATCCCCGACTCTGATAGACTTTTGACTGACGGTTAAAAGACCACGCCAGGGAAATAAGATAAGCAGATAGGGAGGATATACCTTGGAAAGCACACTGGGTTTAGAAATTATCGAAGTTGTCGAACAAGCGGCGATCGCCTCGGCAAAATGGATGGGTAAAGGCGAAAAAAATACCGCTGATCATGTTGCGGTAGAAGCCATGCGCGAAAGAATGAATAAAATTCATATGCGTGGTCGTATCGTCATTGGAGAAGGGGAACGGGATGAAGCTCCCATGCTCTATATTGGCGAAGAAGTAGGAATTTGCACCCGTGAAGATGCTCATGCCTACTGTAACCCTGATGAATTAGTAGAAATTGACATCGCCGTTGACCCCTGCGAAGGTACCAACTTAGTCGCTTACGGACAAAACGGTTCCATGGCAGTTCTGGCCATCTCCGAAAAAGGTGGTTTATTTGCGGCTCCTGACTTCTACATGAGAAAGTTAGCGGCTCCCCCGGCTGCCAAAGGTCATGTTGATATTAACAAATCTGCTACCGAAAACCTGAAAATTTTAGGGGAATGCCTAGAACGGGATGTGGCAGAATTAGTGGTGGTGGTGATGGATCGTCCCCGTCACAAAGAATTAATCCAAGAAATTCGTCAAGCTGGGGCCAGAGTGCGCCTCATCAGTGATGGTGACGTTTCTGCTGCCATCTCTTGTGGATTTGCCGGAACCAACATTCACGCCTTAATGGGTATTGGTGCTGCTCCTGAAGGAGTCATCTCTGCTGCTGCTATGCGTTGCTTAGGCGGTCACTTCCAAGGACAATTAATCTATGATCCCGAAGTGGTCAAAACAGGTTTAATTGGGGAAAGCCGAGAAGGAAACCTGGCCCGTCTTACCGAAATGGGCATCACCGACCCCGATCGCGTTTACAGTGACGATGAATTAGCCAATGGGGAAACCGTATTATTTGCGGCTTGTGGTATTACCCCTGGAACCTTAATGGAAGGGGTGCGCTTCTTCCATGGCGGAGCCAGAACCCAGAGTTTGGTTATCTCCAGTCAGTCCAAAACTGCTCGTTTTGTGGATACCATTCACATCCAGGAACAGCCTAAGTATATCAACCTGAAATAAGGCTTTCACCATCAGCAAATCTTGGCCGGGGCGAATGGCCTTCACCCTGACATTACACCTTAATGATTCAGGGGAAAATCCTGATCTCTTAAGGTTTTGGCTCAACAGATGATTTAGAATTAGGGATGTGAGACTAGGGATAACCATTAGCTAGTCTTAATACTCCCTTTTTTAGTTCTTTTTTTTAAGTTTTATAAAGTTTGTTTTCAAAGTATTTGTGATTGGGGCAAGTTGGGTCTAAATTGCAAAAATTAGAGACAGTAGCACTTATTCCATTTGTCCATTTTTTCGAGCAACGCAAGATTAAACCCTTGTAGGAGAACCTATGAACATTGCAGTGGTGGGCCTAAGCCATAAAACCGCCCCAGTTGAAGTCCGAGAAAAATTGAGTATCCAAGAGGCGAGACTTGAAGAAGCTTTAGCCCATTTACGGGGTTATCCCCATATTGAAGAAGTGGCTATTATTAGCACTTGTAATCGTTTAGAGATTTACGCCGTCGTCAGCGATACGGAAAAAGGGGTAGTAGAAATTACCCAATTTCTCTCGGAAACGGGACATATTTCTTTAAATTATCTGCGACGCTATTTATTTACTCTCCTCCATCAAGACGCGGTACGTCATCTGATGCGGGTGTCTGCTGGTTTGGAAAGTTTAGTTTTAGGAGAAGGGCAAATTCTCGCCCAGGTTAAAACTACCCACAAATTAGGCCAAAAATATAAAGGGATCGGACGACTCCTAGATCGCCTCTTTAAACAGGCTATTACTGCCGGGAAAAGAGTACGGAGTGAGACGAATATTGGAACGGGTGCCGTTTCTATTAGTTCTGCGGCAGTAGAATTAGCACAAACGAAAGTTGAGGGGTTTGCTACCCGCAATATTAGTATTATTGGGGCAGGAAAAATGGCCCGCCTCTTGGTACAACATCTCTTGGCCAAGGGCGCAACTTCTATCACCATTGTTAACCGTTCTCAACGTCGTGCTGAGGAATTAGCCAGTCAGTTTCCCCAAGCACAGCTACATTTAGCCACCCTTCAAGACATGATGACCGTGGTGGCTACCTCTCACCTCCTTTTTACCAGTACAGGGGCGACAGAACCCATTTTACACCGGGAAAACCTTAGCGGGGTTGTATCTGTGGAACAGGGGTTAATGTTGTTTGATATTTCTGTTCCTCGTAATGTGGCAACAGATGTTAAAGACATGGATACGGTGCAGGCATATAATGTGGATGATTTAAAGGCAGTTGTAGCCCAAAATCATGCCACTCGTCGTCAAATGGCCCAAGAAGCGGAAGGGTTATTAGAGGAGGAAGTGGAAGCCTTTGAATTGTGGTGGCGTTCCCTAGAAACGGTTCCGACGATTAGTTGTTTACGGACGAAGGTAGAAAGTATCCGGGAACAGGAATTAGAAAAGGCCTTATCTCGCTTAGGAACAGAGTTTGCTGAGAAACATCAAGAGGTAATTGAAGCCTTAACCAGAGGTATTGTGAATAAGATTCTTCATGAACCAATGGTACAATTACGAGCGCAACAGGATATTGAAGCGCGACAGCGATGTTTACAATCTCTACAAATGTTGTTTGATCTTGATATTGAAGAACAATTTGGTTAATTAGTACAAGTAGGGGTAATTCATCAATTACCCCTACAGAGAGTCAAAAAAGATAATCTAACAAATAATCTCCCCCAAACCTAACCACATCCGTACAAGGAAGTCCTGTCATATCTTTAACAGTTTCTATGGCATTTTGTGCCGCAGTTGTGTCTAAATGAAAAGTATTAAGGGCGATCGCTTTCACTTTAACTTTATCTGTCGCACCCGCAACACTAGCAACACTGTCATAAAGTGATATTACTTCTGGTAAGGGGGGAATAGCAACATGAGAATCTTGTCTAATGTGGGTTTGTCCGGCTCGATGGACTAATATTAATCCTGTAGGTTGACTGCCTCTAATTAAGGGTAAGGTAGCGGTTGAACCTGGATGCAATAAAGAACCCTGTCCTTCTATCCACAACACATCATAGTCATTTCCTGCTTCTAATACCATCTTTTCCACGGCCCCGGCCGCAAAATCCACGCGAATTGCATCTAGGGCAATACCTTCCCCAGAAATCATGATTCCTCCCTGTCCCGTTCCCAGGAATTTAGACTTAATTCCCTGTTTTTGGGCAGCAGCATGGCATTCTAAGCTAGTAGACATTTTTCCAACGGACATATCAGTACCAACGGTTAAAATGCGATGACAAGCAAGCGATCGCGCTTTAGCTAACCCGATACCTAACCCCGATGGTTCTTTGCGAATATCCCAGATCCATTGTTGAGGTTGTAAACTATCAAAATAGGGCTTTAAAGGGGTATGTAACCCATTGGCAACGGATAACCCTGTGGTAACTCCCTGTTTGACTTCTTCTAGCCAAGCATCGGGTAAAATCCCCCCAGAAGGCGCAATCCCGATTAATAATACATCAGGATCATAAGCTAAGGCTGCTTGTACACTGGAGACAATAGGAATATCTTTGGGGATACCTGCTACCTCTTTTAAGGATTCACCCGCACATTGTGCATCAATGACAGCAACTATTGAAGCTTGTCCGTAACGTAAATAAGCTAATCCTGTTTTCCCATGAGTGCCTTTGATTCCTTCATGAAGTAAGATAGCGACGCGATGATTAGCTGTCAAATGCACAATAGTTTACTCCTTATCTAGTTTTTAGATAAAAATTACTGATTTTTTCTTAATTTATATCTCAAGTTTATTGTAATATTTATCTCAGATAACTTAGGTAAATATTAATGTTCTTTTTAGGAAAAATTTTTTGATTTTTTTCATTTAACTAAGCTCAAGCGTGGCATAAATAACTGAGAGAGGAGCCTCAATATCTAAACTTTCAATATGAGCGATCACCTCTAAATTCTCGTATGTTTCTAACAGCCATAAATTATTAGCTGTACGTCGAAAACATTCCACTAAATATTGTTGAGAACTGACTAAGATATATTCTTGTAAACTGGGAATAGTGCGATAAAGTTGGAATTTTTGACCCCGATCAAATTTTTCAGTTGATTCTGATAAAACTTCAACAATAACTTTTGGAAAATCAATTTCATAAGCGTTTGGATCATTATTATCATCGTTAATGATTTACCTGATTCTCAACTTCAGGAAGTTTTGCGTTTTTTGAATGATTTATCAATTCAGACACTAGAATCTGAAGAAGGTAAGATAAATCAGTCTGACGGCGACAATGATCCTTTATCTAAGTTTATTGGGGCGGTTTTTCATGGTTCTTTGGCTAAAAATATTGATCAAGAACTTTATGGATAATCAGTTTACACAACAGATTATGTTTTAACAGAATCTTTAAGATTAAAATATATAGATAAACCCTATATTTCCTTCTTCGTTAGAATAAGATTTATTCTTTACCTCAACCCAATTGACAAGATCGGCGGTGCAGTAGGATTATATGTAAAGTTTTATGACAAAAATCAATATTTCTGGTCTTGGCAAGAATATTATAGCGTTTCTCGGACTCATGAGGTACACCTAATATTTCATTCCTGTCAGCAATAAACATTCAGGTTATGGTAGGAGTCAAGGGCTGTTGACCCCTATTTTTGTGATATCCTAATCTTAAAAGGATAGATTTTGGTTATCATTTCCATTGCTCAATTTTACCCCTAATCCTGGTAAATTATTCAACATTAACTTTCCTGCTTGTAAAGTAACACCCTCAAAAGGATCATCAATCAAGTTTAAATGACTATCTAAGTCTAAATAATCAGCATAAGGTGCGAGATGACACATAGCAGTATTCGCTAAACTACTATCAGAATAACAACCATACATAACTTGTAATTTACAAGCTTTAGCTATAGCAATCATTCGCATTACTTCTGTTAATCCTCCGGCCTTCATTAGTTTAATATTAATGCCATGAATATAGGGAGAAAGTTTGATAATATCTTCACTATTAAAACAACTTTCATCGGCAAAAATAGGTAAAGGCGATCGCTCATATAATTGGGGTAAGTTTCCTTCATCTCCCACGTCTAAAGGTTGTTCAATATATTTGACATTTTGAGTTACTAACCAATCACTCATATAAATAGCATCTTTTAAATTCCATCCCCCATTAGCATCAACCGTTAAAGGAATATGAGGACTTTCTTTACGAATTGCCAAAATCATCGCCTTATCTGCTTCTATTCCATCAGGGGAACCCAACTTAATTTTTAATACTTTAGCATCCATAAAATTAAGCCAGTTTCTCACTCTTTCTACGGCTTTTTCGGGGGAACTAATACCAATAGTTACAGAAGTGGGAACAATGGAATTAAGGTTTAATCCCCATAGTTTCCATAAAGGTAAATTAACCTTTTTTCCTAACCAATCATATAAAGCAGTATCAATAGCAGCGCGGAGAGAAGAATTAAGGTTACTTTCAATTAAAATCTTCTCTATTTCTTCCCGATCTAAGGGGCTAAATTTTTCTAAAATAGGAATAATTTGTGTTAACTCTTGTTGTAATATTTCGGAATTTGTGCTAGTTTCTTTAATCACAGAAAAGGGCGAAGATTCTCCCCATCCTTCTATGCCATCTGATTCTATTTTTAACCATAAATTAGTGGTTTGGGCAGTAGTTCCCCGACTAATCGTTAAAGGGAAACGTTTATGAACAGTAAAAGCTTGAATGGTTAGGCGCATTAAAGTAATTAAACCCCATTAAAATTGTCGCTTAGGGTGGGCATTGCCCACCTTACCAGGTTATCTAATTTTTAACTTCTACCATTTCAATAATTCTGTCATCAAGATCCTTGACTAAAAAATTAAGCGGTTTTTTACGACGTACTTTATATTTTAGCCGTCTTGATTCTACTCTTAATAACAGTTCTTCTAAACATTCACTATCAAAACAAACATGGCGTTGACGATTTTTATAACCATGACTTGCCCCTGTAATAATATGTAGTTGAGTATTTTTCTTTAGCTGATACCAAAGCCCCTCTCTTGCACCTAAATTAGTGGTTGCCGTCACCGTTGGGGTGGCAGACATATACAAGGGGTCAATACCTGCTGTGCCTAAAGTTTGTTCATAATTGTAATAGTAATGTAGGGGAACATCAGCCACATTCAATTCCAATAAACCTTCATAAAATTGTCGTGCAACCTCCAAATCTGATACCATGACGGTATAAACTTTCGGCGCACTGGTCAAAAACATCCACATCGCTAACCCGTAGGCTGCCAAAAGCATCACCATGATGCCTTGGGTGGAAAAGATACTATCAATGGGCAAAAACGCCCCCAGGTAAAGAGAAGTAAGGGTTAATTGTGTCACGATAGCCATAGACAACGCACAAACACGAGCTTAACTCGTATTACTTTACTACAAAGGGTACATTCCTAGACTCAAGGAATGCAAAAAAACACAAAGATGTCAAGTTTTATGCTTGAATTTAATCTATTGTTACATATAAGGGCAAAAGATGGCTAGTCTTTTTTAACCAAGATTAGGTTTTTTAAAAAGACTAAGAATAATTCTGTCTAATAAATAATAGTGTCCCTTGCATTGTAACCCAACATTTTGAGCAAAATCTTCCCGTTGTTGGGGAGAATAAAAGCGAATACCTCCAGGAGAAAAAGGAATAGAACGGACATTTCCTAGGGTAGAATCAGCGAGGTAAAATTGTCCTTGGGGACGTAATATTCGACTGACTTCAGAGAAGACTTGTTGTGGGTTGGGATAATGGAGAAAACTAATGGTATTAAAAACAGCATCAAATTGATTATTTGCAAAAGGAAGGGACTCAGCATTTCCTTTAGTGTAAATTAAACGAGGATGATGTTGATTATTTTGACGGGCTTCTTTTAACATTTGAGGTGATAAGTCTACTCCCGTTCCTTGTAAGTCTGGAAATTGGGCAGCTAAACGGTTTAAAAGGCGACCAGTCCCACAGCCTAAATCTAAGACTTGATAGGGATGGGGTAAACTAACATAAGATAGGAGTCTTTTGTGAATTGATTGATAAAAGATGGTCGTGAATAAAACATCATAATTAGGGGCCCAACGGTCAAAAAAAGATGATTTTTGCTCAAAAAATTGTTCGGTCATAAAAATTTTCAAGAGAAATTCTTACTAAAATTAACAACTATATAGGCGGCTATTACCTTATGATGTAAGCACTTAGGCTGTATAAACAGCCTAATAAAAGCTTGGGGTAAGGTTTGTTTATATAGCTTAAACCCAGAAGGGCTTAAGTCTATCATTTTTAATTTTGTACATCCTAGGTTCGGGAAAACTAACCATAATAACGGTTGACGATAGCTTGTAACCCACCTTGATAACCAGAACCCACTGCACTCATGCGCCATTCTCCATCTTTGTTGTAGATTTCTGCCATAATCAAAGCAGTTTCAATAGAGTAATCTTCGCTTAAATCATAGCGCAATACTTCATTTTTTGTTTTGACATCTGTGAGGCGCACAAAGGCATTTTCTACTTGTCCAAAGTTCTGGCCTCTTGCGTCAGCTTCATGAATGGTTACGACAAAAACTAATTTGTGAACCTCAGAAGGTATCTTAGTTAAATTAACTAAAACAACCTCATCATCTCCTTCCCCTGCACCCGTTAAATTATCCCCCATGTGTTCTACTGCATGATGGGAATCAGGACTTTTTTTATTGTTATAAAAAATCAAATGTTCATCAGACAGCAATCTTTCATTTTCTCCTAATAAAAAGACGGAGACATCAATATCAAAGTCTTTGCCTGTGTCAACTTTTTTAACATCCCATCCTAAGCCAACAAAAACAGCTTCTAACCCTGGGGAGGCTTTTTCTAGGGAAATTTTTTGTCCTTTTTTCAGATTAATTGCCATGATAATTTACACCTCTTTAATGTGATTTAATAATAATTGTTAGTCAGGGTCTGCAACCCATTAACAGTAATTCCCTCTCCCACTGCAGCCATTTTCCATTCGTTATTATCTCGGTAGACTTCTGCTAAAATCATCCCCGTTTTTCCTTGATATTCTTCTCCTGATAAACTATATCGCGCAATTTCTTTATTGTTACTTAAATCCACCAAGCGAACAAAGGCGTTCCTCACTTTTCCAAAGTCTTGTTGTCGCTGTATACATTCATAAATATTTACCACAAAAAGAAGCTTAATAATGCGTTCAGGAATCTTAGGTAAATCCACTAAAATTTGCTCGTCATCTCCCGAACCTGCCCCAGTTAAGTTATCCCCTAAATGGGTAATTGCCCCTGATGGATGACGAAGATTCCCAAAGTAAACAATATCGGATTTACTCTCTAGTTTATCATGAGAATCAAGGCATAATAGAGAGGCATCGAGATCAAAATCGGCTGTTTTGAAAATTCCAAATAATCCGCCTCCTTGGGCTACATCCCAACCCAAACCACACATTAAATTGGTTAATCCTGGGGCTTCTTTTTTGAGAGAAATGCGCTGTCCTTTTTTAAGATTAATTGCCATGTTTTTATCCTAGTTATAGTAGCGATTGAGAATGGCTTGTAAACCCCCTTGATAACCGGAACCAATAGCACTCATGCGCCATTCCCCATCTTTTCGATAAATTTCTGTGATAATAAGTGCTGTTTCAATTGAATAGGTTTCAGTTAAATCATAGCGTAGCACTTCTTCTTTGGTTTGCACATCGACTAAGCGCACAAAGGCATTTTCAACTTGTCCAAAGTTCTGTCCTCGTTGGTCAGCTTCATGAATTGTAACGACAAAAACTAATTTTTGAACATCAGCAGGAATCTTGGTAAAATTGACTAAGACAACTTCGTCATCCCCTTCTCCTGCTCCCGTTAAATTGTCCCCCATGTGTTCCACTGAATGGTCAGAATCGGGACTTTTTAAGTTGTTATAAAATATTAAGTGTTCATCAGAAATTAATTTCTCATTTGCTCCTAACATAAACACAGAAACATCTAAATCAAAATCCTTTCCTGTATCAACTTGTTTGACATCCCATCCTAACCCAACAAAGGCAGCTTTTAACCCAGGATGTGCTTTATCTAATGAAATCCGTTGACCTTTATTGAGTGAAATTGCCATAATTTATTTCCTTACAATTCGTAGCTAAGATTGTCTTTTTTTGAGTTTACTAACAAGGGGTGTTTAAGATAGCTAAATATTCAATTGCAGCCTCCAAACGAGAAGAATAACTGCGAGCAAATTCTTCAAACCAAAGGGCTTCATCGGAATATTTATCAAGGTTATCCAACCATTTTTGTGCTTGGCGATTCAATAATTTTTCTTGTTGTTGTTTCCTCTGTTCAGCATAGCGTATTTCTTCTTGATTGTGTTTCGTTACTTGTTGGTTTTGTTGTTCTTTTGTTTGTTGAAATTGCTGTTTTAAATCAACTAAGCTTAGTTCACTTTCTTGAGAAGGCTTAACCTTAGTTTGTTGTTGGAATTGCTGTTTTAAATCAACTAAAGTTTGCTCACTTTCTTGAGAAGGCTTAACCTTAGTTTGTTGTTGGAATTGTTGTTTTAAATTAACTAAAGTTTGCTCACTTTCTTGAGAAGGTCTAACCTTAGTTTGTTGTTGGAATTGTTGTTTTAAATTAACTAAAATTTGCTCACTTTCTTGAGAAGACTTAAGGGTTGGTTTTTGTGGTTCCTTTTGGCTTTGAAACTCAGATTTAAGTTGATTAAGTAAATTGTCTGCTGACTGATGCTCTAAGTCAGATTCTTGAATTGGAGAGCTTCTTTTATTGGTCTGCTCTAATTTAATCTGATGGAGTAGATTGTTAATATTGGTATTTTCCTGAGAAGAATTAATCATTTTTAAGCCTGTTAATTCTAATTTAAACAGTGATAAAGTTTGCTAAAAATTAAGCCTTACACTAATTTTATTACTTGTTATTATGACACAATCAAAGAAGAAAAGCCATAATCTTTAAGTTAGATTTTATCTTCTTAATAATTCTCTCAACAATTCTTTAGAATTAGCAACAAGTCCCTTAATTCATTATTCTCGGATAATGGGGACGACAGGGAGTTCCCCAGGCAACCTGTGCGGTTGGAATATCAGTAAACACACTACTACGGGCCCCAATCACTGCATTAGCCCCAATTTGCACCCCAGGAGCAATAAAACAGTCTGTGGCTACCCAAACACCATTACCAATCTTAATCGGATTAACGATTAATTTAAAGGCTCTATCTTGAACATCATGACTTCCCGTACACAAATAACATTCCTGAGAAATGACGCATTGTGAGCCAATTTCTATCGAATCTAAACTATAAAAAACAACTTCATCCCCTATCCAACTATAATCCCCAATAGTCACCTTCCAAGGATAGGTAAAACGGGCAGTTGGTCGAATCACAACCCCTTTACCAATTACTGCTCCAAAACAGCGCAATAACCAACAACGAAATCCATGGGCATTATGTAAACTTAAGGGGAAAGCGATAGATTGTATAAACCACCAAAGCAGAATATACCAGCTAGGACGACCCCGCTCAAACCAAGACTGATCATATTGACGCAAATCTACCCAGGGGTTAGCATCAAGAATCGGAGAAAACTTTGGATCGGATTCCATTGATTTACCAGGAAAACTTAAGAGCTTAAATTAACAGGTTCAGGTAAGGATTTTGGGGGAGTAGGTTCAGGATCAGTCGAAACATTTAATTGCCCCCCAAAATTGCGTAATTCATAGAGTTTTACCCCAATTTGATATTCATATTGACTGAGTAACCGGCCATAAATATAACCGGCCTGACCATCTAAAAAGCCTAAACGAATAAAATAGAATAAAATAAACCGCAATAAAGGTTTAAAGGGTAATTTGACCCAAATTTTCTTAAGAAACCGCTTTCGTTGAACAGCATCACCAAACAAATTAGAGCCAATCGTGCCGCTGTCATTCTGTCCGGTTAAAATATTATAATATACTCGTGCTTCCCAATTAGAATAACGATTATGTCTTTCTAACCAATGAAAAATATCTCGAAAATCAATATGGAGCATATCTTGTTTTAGATAGCCCACATTACCTTTTAAAATGACGTGTTCGTGAACTTCATTATCTCCTGTGTTGGGAATATCTTCCGTATGAAGATTCTCGTAGCGTCCACATTGATGACGAAAGAGACGTAAATTCCAATCAGGATACTTTCCGCCGTAACGAATCCATTTTCCTAAGAAAAACACCTTACGATTGAGGTAATATCCATTATAATTAGGGTTTTGAATTGCTTCTGCAATCTCGTCCCATAATTCAGGGGTAATGCGTTCATCACAGTCAACAATTAAAATCCAATCATTACGAAAGGGAAGATTTTCTAGGGACCAATTTTTCTTTTTAGGCCAACGTCCGTTAAAGTAGAATTGAACCACAGTTGCGCCGTACTGTTGACAAATTTCAACCGAGCGATCGCTGCTTTGAGAATCTACCACAAAAATTTCATCAGCCCTGGCCACACTGTCTAAACAAGCGGGTAAATTAAGCTGTTCATTTTTAGCAGGAATGAGGACTGAAACGGGTATTTTAGCAGTCATTGTAGACATTCGCACAGAGGGAGTTAAGGGTTAATATGGATGTCAAGCAGTAAAGGACATCATCGACAAGAAAGACAAAACTGGACAGGGTTGCCCACTGCTCCATTATATTAATAAATTGTAATGATTCAGCAAAGAGTTTCTCCTCAACACCTTATTCTAGTCACCGGGGCTGCTCGTTCGGGTAAAAGTGAATGGGCCGAAACCCTCGCTAGAAAGTTGGACAAACCCATTATTTATGTGGCGACGGCCTTAGAAAATCCCGATGATCCCGAATGGCAAACTCGTCTGGAAAATCATCGCCGTCGTCGGCCCCCTGAATGGCAGACCCTTTCTGTGCCTTATGCCCTTGCTGCCACCATTGAGCAAGGGGTTTCCCCTCAGTGTTTATTAATTGATTCTTTGGGAACCTGGGTTGCTAATGGGTTAGAAGCAGATGAGGCCACTTGGCAAGAGACGACCATCCAATTACTTAACAGTGTACAACAAGCATCTGTGGATCTGATTTTTGTGGCGGAAGAAACAGGGTGGGGAGTAGTTCCTGCTTATCCCTTGGGACGACAATTCCGCGATCGCTTGGGTCATTTAACCCGTCAATTAGGAACCTTAGCTGATACAGTTTATTTAGTAGTCGGGGGACACGCCTTAAATTTGAGTGTTTTGGGGCAACCTTTAAAGAAGGTAGGAGCAGAAGGATATTAAAACATCCTGAATTCTCAATGATCAATAATCCACCTATGACAAGGTAAGAGTAAAACTTAGCATGGGATCAGTTGAGTGATCCGGAAAATTTTATGAGTATGGCATCCCAAGAACAAGTTAAAAAATATCTGGCCCATTGGTTTCAATTGGGTAAAGGAGTAAAATTCCCGAAACGACGAGAAACCCTGTGTCCGAAGAAGATTTTTGCCGGAAATAATTATTCCGCAGAATTTGAACAATGTTGGCAAAAAATTCTTTTCACAGATGCTGACTGCTATTTAGAAGGGACACAACAAACCATTCAAGAATTATTAAGTCCCGCTTGGGATATTATCGACTGTCCCAGATGTGATTTACCCATTCCTATGGCCGTTGCTGGTGTCATTGACTCTGTTTGTACCTGTTTTGACTTATCAGGTTGGCCCAACAACGAACTACCATCTCCTAGATTTCCTGTTGACAGTACCAAGCATTTACATCGCTTACGAGAACGACTCAAAGACCAAGAAGACGAAAACTAAGCCAATAAACGTTCTGCTGCATTGGCCAATTCAGTCGCAACACGGGCAGAATAGGGTTTAATTAGCCACCAAATGACCGGAGATAACCACCCTCTCAGGGTCACAGAGTAAGAGATATAAGTACCGCATAGAGTCGATTCTACGTGATAAGTAATCTTTTGTTCCATCCCAGGAATAGTCAACACCCGAAGACTTAATAACTCTCCAGGACGGACATTTTCCACAAACAAACGAATGGGAATAGGGGTTAAACGGGTCACAACTTGATAAATTAATCCCGGTTTAGCAATGAGTCCCAAGGGAACATTGGTTTTGGAGAATAAAGGATGCCAAGAAACATCTGCTAAATCGATCAATTTGTGCCAAAGTACGTCCGCAGGTGCCGTACTCATGGCGCGATATCGCTTATAAAGGGAAAAACTGCATAACAATTTACCTTTAGCAAAAATTAACTTTAACGAAAAATTGAGGATCACAATCTGCCTCCCGCAAGAATGCTCCGGCAAGTTTATTATTGTAAAGGATCGACCATCCCCTGGGGAGTCTTGGAATATTAAGATACATTTTGAAGTCTAGCTTAAAGACTCAAGCAAGCCGTAGATTGATTAAAGAGAACTTTGTGACTGGTCACTGTATGGTTCTATTTACCAGACTTACATCGAGATTATGACCCCTTTAACAACCGATCTTACTACCCCTCAGACCGCTTCTGTCCCCCCTGCTGATGCAAAAACACGGGTGAGTCAGTTTATGAAAACCCTCCAGGATGAAATCTGCAACGGTTTAGAAGCAGCAGATGGAGGTAATAAATTTCAAGAAGATAGTTGGGAACGGGAAGAAGGGGGCGGCGGCCGTTCTCGCGTTCTCAGAGACGGTAATTTGTTAGAACAAGGTGGGGTAAATTTCTCTGAGGTTTGGGGACAAGAATTACCTCCTTCGATTTTAAAACAGCGTCCTGAAGCTGCGGGCCATGGTTTCTATGCGACGGGAACATCTATGGTACTCCATCCCCGTAACCCCTATATTCCCACTGTTCACCTCAATTATCGCTATTTTGAAGCGGGGCCGGTTTGGTGGTTTGGGGGAGGTATTGATTTAACTCCCTATTACCCCTTTGCTGAAGATGCGGCCCATTTTCATCAAACCCTCAAGCAAGCTTGTGACAAACATCATCCTCAGTATTATCCTGTATTTAAACCTTGGTGTGATGAATATTTCTATCTGAAACATCGTCAAGAAATGCGTGGGGTTGGCGGTATTTTCTTTGATTATCAAGATGGTAATGACCCCTTATATCGTGGCCCTCATCCTGATCAAGAAGCTGCTATCTATAGTAATCAACTTCCGGCTTCAGAACCCCGTACTTGGGAAGATTTATTTGCCTTTGTTAATGACTGTGGACGGTCATTTTTACCGGCCTATCTTCCTATTGTTGAAAAACGCCGTAATCTTGAATATGGAGACAGAGAACGTCAATTTCAATTATATCGACGGGGCCGTTATGTTGAGTTTAATTTAGTATACGATCGCGGTACTATTTTTGGCTTACAAACTAATGGACGCACTGAGTCAATTTTAATGTCTTTACCTCCCTTAGTTCGTTGGGAATACAGTTATTCTCCTGAACCCAATACCCCAGAATCTGAATTATATGAGGTATTCTTAAAACCGCAAGATTGGGCAAATTGGCAAGCTTAAACGTAGGGTGGGCATTGCCCACCTTATCTCAATAAAACTTAATTTTTAACTATAACAATCCTAAATCATTTTTCTCAGAATAAATATTCTATAACTGATTGCGGAAATCTTTCCATTAATATTGGTAAAATAGGACAAGGAATTTTAGCTTGTAAATTTACTGTTCCATCTCCTTTAAAAACACTCCAACGAAAAGGCCCTTGCTTGGCCGCAGACATCCACAAAAGACGTTTTGCTCTGGTCATTGCGACATAAAGAAGACGAAATTCTTCTGCTTTTTTTAGTTGTTGTGCTTCTTCCCATGCGTCTAAAGCTTGGGGAATATTCGGGGTTTCTTCTGGGTTAATATATTGACTATGAACAGCAGCACGAATTTGAGCGCGAGACACTTCTGCTAAGGTAAAATTCCCTAAAAATTGAGAGGAAACGGGAACCCAAGGTTTACCAGGTAAAACATCTTCATGAAGGAAGGGAAGAAAGACATAATCCCAATCTAATCCTTTGGATTTGTGCATCGTAATAATTGTAACTTGATTGGCCCTTGTATAGCGATCATCATTATCTTCTTCCACTCCTTCAAACTGTTCTGAATTAACAATATTTGTGAGAGTATTAATAATGTTTCTTAGGGAATTTTTGCCGATTAATTCTTGAGCAATTCTCTCAGAAAGTTTTTGGACTGTGGCTAATTCTGCCCCTGTATATTTTAAGGTCATTCCTAAAAAGGGAATCACTTGATAATCGGGCAATTCTAATTTTGCTTGTAGTAGATTACAACAGTATTTACGAGCTTCTAAAACTTGTTTTTTTTGTTCGGGAATTAGGGGCGTAGGATAAAGAAAATTTTCGGGATAAGTAGATAAAGCATTCAAATCTTGGGCAGCAATTAAACCCCGTTTTTCTAAAATTTCTAAAGCACTTTTTAAATAATCGGGAGAATGGGGGCGATCAATAAATTGCAGTAACTTTAAAATTTCTTGGGGAATTTGTGAAAATCTTTCTGATTCTCCCACTTCATAAACCCTAATATTATGGGATTTTGGCAGTTCTTTTAAACTTTCTGCGATGAAACGACCTTGACGGTTTTCTCTGACTAAAATAGCCGCATTATGCTCAGGATTTTTGCTTAATAATTCGATGACTCTTTGACGAATTAATTCAACAGTGTGATAAATATCATCCGGTTGATAAAGTTCTAATCCTTCTCCAACTGGATCAGGATTTGCATCAGGTTGAGGATCATTTTCATCGACAGGATCTATATTTTGTAAACGAAAAGGAATAACCTCTTTTTTTTCTTCTTGAGTTCTTTCTTCTAAACGCTTTTCTTTGAGTTTTGAGGCTTCAATTTCCCATTGTTTATTAACCCATTGTAATACAAAATTAGCCGCCTCAATAATAATCAGACTACTACGCCCTGCTTGGTTCATAACCGCCAATTTATCTTGGTTTTTGCAGGTTTCACAGAACCAATTAAAATAGACAGGATCAGCAGGGGTAAAGGTTGAATTAATCGCCTGATTAGGATCACCTACCCGAATTAAATTAGGTTCATTATTTAAGTTGTTTTCCTGAGCAGCTAAAATCGAAACTAATCGTTCTTGTAAGGGACTAGAATCCTGTGCTTCATCTTCAAAAACAGCAAAGACTTGTTGTTGCCACATTTGACGAATCTGGGTATTATCTAAGACATTTAACGCCCCCAAAATCATGTCATCATAATCAATAAAATCCAGCGATCGCATGACAATTTGATATTGTTCATATAACCCCGCAGCAATAGCTAAAATGTCATAATTATCTGGGGTAAAATGACTTAATTTCCACACTTGTTCCGCCGTCAGTCCTGAACTTTTAGCCTCTCGAATAATGGTATGGGCAAGCTGGGGTAAAACTTCTGTTCTTAACACAGATTGACGGCGTAATCTTTCCGTTTCTTCTCCATCAAATTCAAACCCTTCTAATAAGATTTGATAGCGACGAGGATTAAGATTAATCCACTTTTCGACACAAGTTCTAATTACCCGATGACTTGGGGTAGGAATAATAACCGTTGATGTCTCTAAATTGAGTTGAGATAAGTCAGAATGACGACTGGCAATATTGAGGGCTAAACCGTGTAAAGTTTGTACCATAAACCCCGTTTGGGGGCGTTTTAATTCTTTGAGACGTTCCTTGATTTTGGCTTTAATTCCTGCTGCTGCGGAACGGGTATAAGTAACAATAATTAACTGTTTTCTGGGATGAAGTTGATAACGTGCGATCGCCATAGCAGCAGCGACAGAAAGACTATGGGATTTTCCCGCCCCAGGTACCGCAGAAACCGCCACTTTACCCCCTTCCCAGTCAGCTAATTGTTGTTGTCCAGGACGTAAATTATCTCGCAGTTTCTTCAGTTGATAATCTTCTTCCGTTATTATTTGATCGTTCAAGGTAATCGTTATTGAAGGGTCAAGATTAGTTCTTTTAGTGTAGCGAACAAAAGTGTAGGGTGGGCAATGCCCACCCTACTTTTACTTATAACCATCTACTTAAAACGCATTGGAAATAGGTTTTAGTATATTATGCTGCCATTTCTTCCTCCATTGTCTCAATCTTTTCCAAATGACGGCTGTTTTTTGGGGGAATGGGAAGATTTTGTCCTACATGAAAATCTTGCTGTACCTTATGAGTCAGACGGGGAGAAATTTGACGGACAATTTGAGTTAATAAGCGATCGCCCGTTTTTTGAATCATCGATAAAGGTAGCTTCTGAATAAATTTGGGAAATTGAACCGCCACATCCATTTCTAACTGCCATTCAACTTTGGTAATTTTTTCCGGTAGTTGAGCAATATTGTGTTTTTTAAAGGCTTTTTCTAACTCAAACTGTCTGAAGTCAGAGGGAATTTCTCTAATTATCATAGATGCTTGATAATCCACTTCATAGCCTAAATTGGGTTCATCAGGAATAGGAATACTGTGCATCAAATAAACCCCATTTTCTGGGGGTTCCAAGACAACGGCCATTTTAGGTTCAAGGTCATAACCAAAAGAACCAAATCGTCCCACCGTTAAAATATAACCGTTATTGCCAATGGCTTGGGTTTTCATCGGGGCAGCACAACGACAAAACCAACCCTGATGAGCATTGAGATAGTCGGCCACCGTTGAAGCATCGCTGTACATCTCCATATATCCCATAAACCGGGTTTGAAAATGAACCGGAGTCCCTTCGAGTTGTTCCGAACTGTTTTTCCCTGAGATCTGCTCTAAAGACTCATCAGAAAGGTCATTTGGATAATTATTGAGCCATTGACACTGCATAACGATTCCCTGAAAGTTTAGTTTACGGTTGACTGTGGGTGTGATAGTAGGTGGATCAAACTCCTGAACGCTGACGGAAGTAATATAACTTTATACAATAAAGAAATGTTACATTATCGATTCTAAATCAACTATCAGGAGTGTGACGATGAAGGCATTGGTCGCAGGAGCCACAGGAGAAACGGGAAGGCGCATTGTACAGGAATTAGTTAAGCGTCAGATTCCTGTCAAGGCCTTAGTCCGTGATCTAGACTTAGGGAAACAAATTTTGCCCCCGGAAGCGGAGTTAGTGGTGGGTGATGTTCTTAACTCCGACAGTCTCACAAAGGCGATCGCAGACTGCACTGTTTTACTCTGTGCTACTGGTGCCAGGCCGAGTCTTAATCCTAGCGGCCCCTATCAGGTGGACTATGAAGGTACAAAAAACTTGGTCAACGTCGCTAAAACGCAAGGAATTGAACAGTTTGTGTTAGTTTCTTCTCTCTGTGTTTCTCAATTTTTTCATCCCTTAAATCTTTTTTGGTTGGTTTTATTTTGGAAAAAACAGGCAGAAACTTACCTTCAAAACAGTGGCTTAAATTACACAATTGTCCGACCTGGTGGCCTTAAGAATCAAGATAACTCAGAGCCGATTTTGATGTCATCCGAGGATACGCTGTTTGAGGGCAGTATTCCTCGACAAAAAGTGGCCCAGGTTTGCGTAGATTCTCTATTTAATTCAGAGGCTCATAAGCAAATTCTGGAAATTGTTACGAAATCTGAAGCCGTTAAGGGTTAAGAATAATCAATCATTAAGTTGTTTGAGGGTTGGTGTTATTTATCCGTAATTTTTGGGAACCCTAAGTTTGTCAAAGTTAAAAATTATAGGGTTCCTCATCTCTAATGATAGATAGCGAAAATAATCCAGATTTAGATCAGCGAGAAAAAATACTGTTTGAAAAGGAACAAGAATTGCGCTTGCGAGAGTTAGAAATGGAAATTTTTCGAGAAAGTCAAGCGCAAGAACCACCCCTTTATCAAACCCAAAAAAATGAGCCAACGGCCAAAAAAGGAAAAGCTTGGCCAAGAAAAATAATCCTAATTGCCAAGTGTTTTGTCCTAATGGTAACGGTTTTTGTCGCCATTAGAATTGCCTCTTGGTTAGCTTTGGGGATCATGATTGGGGCTATTTCTTGGGCTTCTTATAAGCTCTTTATAGAAGGCGATAACTCCGCCAAATAAAGATTATTTTTGTTCTTATTCATTGATTAGGCTTTTTTTATGACGACTCACACTGAAACAACTATTTTACTCCAAGATCTCGAACGGGTTAGTCAGGTTCGTTCTAAGATTTCTTCTCATTTAACTCAAATTGCCGATACCTTAGAAAAAGGGGAATCTCTCGGAGAAAATCTATCAGGTAAATTAGAACTTCATCGAGATATTGAAGATCTCAGTAAAGTCAGTAAAAATTTACGGGAATGTGTGTTCCGTCTGTTAGTTTTAGGAGATATGAAGCGGGGAAAAAGTACCTTTTTAAATGCGTTAATTGGGGAAAATTTATTGCCAAGTGATGTTAATCCTTGTACCGCTTTATTAACTATTGTTCGCTATGGAAAAGAGAAGCAGGTAACAGTTTACTTTAATGATGGAACATCCCCCCAAAAGATTGATTATAAGACCTTTAAAGACCGTTATACCATCGATCCCTCAGAAGCAAAACAATTAGAAAGGGAAAAAAAACAAGCCTTTCCCACTGTAGATTATGCGGTGGTTGAATATCCCTTACCCTTATTAGAAAAAGGGATTGAAATTGTCGATAGTCCTGGACTTAATGATACAGAAGCCCGCAATGAATTATCTTTAGGATATATTAATAATTGTCATGCCATTTTGTTTGTGATGAGAGCTTCTCAACCTTGTACCTTAGGAGAGCGTCGTTATCTCGAAAATTATATTAAAGATCGAGGGTTAAGTATTTTCTTTTTAATTAATGCTTGGGATCAAGTTAAGGAAAGTTTAATTGATCCAGATGACCCCGACGAGTTAGCCGAAGCTGAGGGAAAATTAAGAAAAGTTTTTCATGCTAACCTCGCAGAATATTGTCAGATTGATGGTTATAATCTCTATGATGAGCGAGTCTTTGAAATTTCCGCTTTAACTGCCTTAAGACAACGTTTAAAAAATCCTGATGCTCCCCTTAAAGATACGGGATTTTCTGCTTTTTTAATGGCTCTTAATACTTTTTTGACGAAAGAAAGAGCGATCGCTGAATTTCGACAAGCATTAACCTTAGCAAGACAAGCATCTAGTCATGTGAGGGAAGCGGTTGAACGTCGTATTCCCCTATTACAAAAAGATGTGGAAGAATTAAAAATACAAATTAATTCAGTCGAACCTGAATTTAAAATTTTGAATCAAATTCAGGAGCAATTTAAAGGAGAAATTAGAGAAATTAGAGATGAAAAAGCCAGAATTATTGCTGATTCTTTTCGTGACTATGTATTGAATCTAGGAAATACCTTTGAGTCTGATTTTACCCATTATCAACCTAACCTAAATTTCCTTGATTTCTTATCCAGTGGAAAACGAGAAGCCTTTGAACAAGAATTAAGACAAGCCTTTGAAAAATATATTAGTGATCGGATAGCTGATTGGAGTAAAACGGCTGAAAAAGAAATGGATTCTGCTTTTTTACAACTTTCTAACATTGCCACAAGTTACGGCGATTCTTATACCAAAGTTACGGATAGAATTACAGAAAAATTAACAGGAACTACCTTACCAAATATCTCTGATTCTTCTCAAGGTGATCACTCACCTAGTTGGGCAAAATGGGCGGCAGGAATCTTTTCTTTAGCGAGAGGAAATATTGCAGGAGTGGCCATGGCCGGTGCAGGTTTTGATTGGAAAAACATCATTCTTAACTTTATTACTGTATTCGGTGTAGGTGCAATTATTACTGCCTTAACTGGGATAATTTTAGGGCCAATTAGTTTAGCTTTCTTAGGGTTTGGCGTGGGAATGTTACAAGCAGATCAAGCTCGTAAAGAATTAGTAAAAGTGGCTAAGAAAGAGTTAATTAAACATTTACCTAAAATTGCTCAAGAACAGTCTCCAAGGGTGTATGATGCAATTAAAGAGTGTTTTGATGGCTATGAAAAACAGATTACTGAAAGGATGAATGATGACATTCAATCTCGCAAGTCTGAGTTAGACAATTTAGTCAAACAAAAGGAATCCCATGAAATTAATCAAGAAAAGGAAATCGAAAGATTGACACAATTAGAACAAGAAGTTAAGGGCGAATCTCAAAGTATTGAGATAGTTTATCAAAACTTTTTAACAACGGTTTCTTAGTGATAATAAACGTAAGGTGGGCAATGCCCACCCTACAGGATTATGAGTAATAAAAATGGAACAATCTAAAAATTTTCTACAAGTTAGTAATGCCTTTAAAAAAGCCCTGGATATTTTAGAGATTGAAGAAACTTCTCAGCTAAAAAAAGATATTATATCTTTGTGTAATTATCTAGAAAATCCCACATTTCGTATCGCTGTTTTTGGCCCATTTAATTATGGAAAATCCACCTTACTGAATGCTTTATTAGGGAATAAAACTTTACCCATTGATTTAATTCCTACTACGGGAGCAGCAATTTATGTTAAATATGGGGAAAAATTATCAACAAAAATAACCTTAATAGATGGCACAATAATCTGTGAAGAAGGTACAGACATTCTCAAAAAATATGCCATTCTTAATGATCAAAGATATATGAGGGATGATGTAAAGTCTGTTGAGGTTTATTGTGAGCATCCCTTATTAAAAATGGGGGTAGAATTTATAGATTTACCTGGAACAAATGATCGAGAAGAACAAGATAATTTAGTCAAAGATAAACTATTAACAGCAGATTTAATCATTCAAGTGGTTGATGGTCGTAAATTAATGACATTAGGAGAAAGAGAAAATTTTAGAGATTGGTTACTAAATAGAGGAATTAATAGTGTTGTTTTAGTTGTTAATTTTCTCAATTTATTAGAGTCTGAAGACCAAAAAGAAGTGTATCATCGTCTTCGTTTTGTGGCTGAAAATTTTCGCGTAAATTTGCCCCCTGGAATCAGTAATTTATATCGCGTTGATGCTTTACCTGCTTTAAGAGCAAGATTAAAAGGAGATAATTCTGCTGCACAAACTACGGGATTATCAATTTTTGAATCAGCTTTACAAAGTATTGTCACAACTCAAAAAGAAAGTTTATCTTTCCGCATTTCTCGTCTTGTAGAAATTCGTAATCAACTAAAGATCATAACGGAAGATAAACAACAAATATTTACTAAAAAATTAGAGAAAGAGCAGCAAAAAATAGAGATTCAAAAAAAAGCTATCAAAATTATTAAACAAGGATTTCAACGTAGTCTATCTGAGTTTGAAAGTTGGCTATATTTACCCAAAATATTAACTAATTATCAAACAGAAATGTCCCTCGCTTTAGAAAAAAGAAACTTTAAACAGTGGCACCAGAATGAGTTTGAAAGCAAGATTTTAGCTTATAAAACTATGATTATGGAATGGGTTGATAAAGCCTGTGAATTTTTTGAACACCAACCCTTAAACCCTTTAATAATTAGTTTTCCTGAAATGCCAAAAATGTCACCACCAGCAATAGAAAAGGTACAAAAAAAATCTATAGATATTGATGATATTGCTGCCGTTGGTGTCCCCACAGGAATTGGTTGGGTATTAGGTGGGCCAGTGGGGGCAGCAGTTTTAGGGGGTGCAAGTTATTTATTGAATAAAACAACAACTAAAACAGAACAAAAAGAATCTCAACAGAATTCTCATGATAAAATAAGTTATAATGAAATAGCAAAAGAGTATTTAACTCGTTTTAGTGAACAAGCATTTTTAAGCTTACGTCAATATGAACAGCAAGCAGAAAAAATTATGATCTTGACTGAAAATAAAGAATCTGTAGAAATGACTCAACTGTCTCATCAATTACAATTATTAAATGATGTTTTGGCTATGCTTGATCAACCATATTTTAATAGTGAAAAATAAAATTTTATGCAGATAAAACGACAAAATACTAGCATTATTGTGGATGATAACGCCATGAGAATCTACATGGCCAGTCCTGATAATACGGGTCAATATCCAGGGATTTTATTCTATTCAGATATCTATCAATTAGGTACTCCAATTACCAGATTAGCGGATCATTTAGCGGGATATGGATATGTAGTAGCTGTCCCTGAAATTTACCATCGTTTATTACCAATAGGAACAGTTATTGAACCTAATGATTTAGGACGAATTCAAGGGAATGAAGCAGCTAGAAAAACTGCATTATCAGAGTTTGATCAAGATGCTAATGCTGTGATTGATTTTCTCAGTCAACAGGAAAATGTTATCTCTGAAAAAATTGGAACGATGGGCTTTTGTATTGGGGGACATTTGGCATTTCGGGCGGCATTTAATCCTGAAATAAAAGCAAGTGTCTGTGTTTATCCCACCGGAATTCATAATGGTAAATTGGGACGAGAAAAAGCAAATTCTTTAGCAAAAATGAGTGAAATTAAAGGGCAAGTTCTATTGATTTTTGGCACAGAAGACCCCCATGTTCCCGAAGAAGGAAGACAATTAATTATAGAGTCTCTCAAACAAACTAATGTCTCTCATCAAGTGATAACCTATAAAGCGAATCATACCTTTATGAGAGATGATGGTTATCGATTTGATCCGGTAGCAACAGATTTAGCTTGGGGAGAAATTACTAAGTTTTTGCAATCGATTTTTTCAAGAGATTGAAAATTAGGGGAGTTATCAGGTTTTGTGGTATTAAACTCCCCTTTTGTTAAGCTACGAAATCACTGTTCGAGAGAGACGGAACGCCCAAAATGCTAAAACCCCTGCTACCACAATAACAATGAATGAAATAGCAAAGGGAATGCTTGAGGTTCCTACAATTGCTGGCCAGTGAAAGAGGATTCTGATTAGGTGAAACAAGCCAATTAAGGCAAAAATTACACCAGATAGCATTAAATACCATTTTTCGTTCATGGTTCTTACCTCTCATTAATTTAGGTTTCGGAGAAAGAACACCCTAGTTCAATTATAGCAATTAATAATCATAGCAAAAGACAATAAGGAATTAAAACTTATAACTATCAATTGAAACTACAAACGGCGATGAATTTTTGGTGATGAATAAATTCGCTATAGTCAGCTAAGTTGTCTAAACCTATAAAGTTGAGGAAGATTTCAGTTAATAACCAGAAAAGAAGAGATAAGAGCAGCTTTTTCCATTTAATTTGTTTAGTTTGCATTGGTTTATCCTCTGAGTTTGTCTTGTCTTTTGCTTCTACTGACTAATAGATGTCACTCAAGGGAAGTTATGCGGAATTGCTCAACAAGTGTTAAGTTATTTCCTTAAATATCGTTCAATTAATAAAATAGCGACAATATCATCAACGGGACGAGGGGGAACCCGCATTCCTTTAGGAATTAAGCTTGTTAACCCTTTGGGGGGATACATTTCCCAGTAGCGATCGCGGGCTTCTAGGGTACTGTTGCGTTCATCTACCATAATAATCGGAATAGAGGGTAAAAATTCCTGTTCTAATTGTTTTTTCCAATGTTTAGATGTGGTTTGATTACCCATAACTAATAATTCAATGGGAAACTGTTGAGATAGAGAATTTAGAGTTGTCATCGCTTGGTTAGATTCAACAACTTCATGATAATAAAGTTTCCCTTGATTATCGGTTACTGCTATCCCACATTTATCGCGGCCAGGATCAAATCCTAAGATTATTGATAATTTTTCCTTGTTCATGGTTCACTTTCAGTTTCAAACATAATTTCATCATTCTTAATGGCAATTAATCTTATTTTTAGAGGGCCGAGGGTCTTGGTATCCTCAATAGTAACTGCTTTTAGTTCATCTAATCCTTCCTCAGATTGTTTGATTCTTTCAATAAAATCAATAACAGTTTTTAAGCGACCATCTCCTACTTGAATATTACCAATGACTCCTGCACGACGAGCGCGAAATTGAGTTGCAGCTAACAATAAATCAAGTCTTTTTTGCACATTTTCTTCCGTTAATGCTAAAGAATCTATGGAAACAGTGGCAATAGTTTCTCCTTCACTAAAAATCTTTTGATTGAGAACAACATCAGCAAAGACACGCACTTCTTTTTCCCCTTTAACATAATTACCCGCCGAAATAATTCTCACAACATATTCTTTACCATCTTGTAATTGGTTAATCAATTGTTCTACTTGTGCTTGGGTAATTTGGACTACTCTTTCATCGGGTTTAATTTCCTCTTTTCCTACTAATTGAATCGCCGTTCTATTGGCTTGTCTGAGGAGTTCATCAACCACTTGATTACCTGCTTTGGGGACGACAATACGCACTGCACCAATGGCTAAAACTTGACCACGAACAATGGCAATTTGTCTTTCTCTTAAATCTTGATAATTTTGATAATATTGTTCTAAGATTTCTACTTGTTTTTGTAAATAAGCGGATTCTCTTTCTAACTGTTCTAATTGAGATTCTCTATTTTTGAGGACAATATCTTTTTGATTAATAGCTTGATCAAGTTCAACAATTTTAGTATCTCGGTTATCAATTTCTGTTTGGAGGGTACTTTGTTGCTTCTCTAAACTTTGGAGACGGGTTTCTAAATTTTTGAGGCGGGTTTGTCGTTCATTTAAAATGCGGGTTTGGGAAGCAATTTGAGACTTTCCTTGTTTGAGTGCTTCATCTCGTTTGCGGACTTCTACTTGTAAGCTTTTAATTTCTTGATCGAGTTCAATTTTATTTTGTTGTAGGGCTTGTTTTTCCTTAAGCAAAGTTGTAATATCTGTCCGTAATTTTAGGGCTTGATCTGAAACAGATTTGAGTTGTTTTCTCGCTTTTGCAAAATTTTGGTTAGTTGAGTTTAATTTTTTTTGGACAGTATTTTGTTCCGTTTTTGCTTGTTGTAATTTTTGTTGAATATCCTTTTTATCAATGGCAAACCGTTCTAAATCAGCTTTAGCAACCCGTAATTGTTTTTGAATTTCATCGAGTTCAAATAATCCTTCTCTGAGAGATTTACTAAAGGTTAATAAAATCCCAAAGGTAGAAGCGGCGATCAGGGTTCCGGTTAAGACAGTAACAACAATCGCCGTTTGTTTCGGACGAAGATTACCAATGGTTAGTCGAGCTTTGCCAACTTTGGTGCCTAAGCGATCGCCCAATGCCGCGATTAAGCCTCCTAAGATTAAAACGGCCGCAATTAGGATATAAGCACTGGTCATTCGCTTTTAACATTGAGAAGAATGTTAGGTAAATTGCTGACTAAGGACAACAGGATTATGAACGGTGATTTTTTTCTTATGAATAGAAATCATTTCTTCCTGACGTAAATCTCCCAACAAACGAGTGACAGTCACACGGGTAGATCCAATGGCCTCAGCGATCGCTTGATGAGACAATTTTAAGTCAATACGAATCCCTTCAGGAGTCGGTACACCAAAGTCCCGACATAAAATTAACAGAAAACTGACCAAACGGGAACCCATATCACGGTGAGCGAGGGTTTCAATCATCATTTCTGTTTGTAAAATCCGAGAAGACAGCCCCTGAAGCATCAAAATCGATAAATCTGGATTATTTTTTAGGGCCTGCTCTACTTGTTCAATGGGGGCAGACAATAATTCTACCGGGGTAAAGGCCACTGCATGATAAAAGCGATCTGAGCGTTGGCCGGTAATTAGGGAAAGTACCCCAAAAACACTATTTTCTCTCAATAAGGCCACGGTAATTTCTTCCCCTGCTTCGTAGACACGGGAGAGTTTGACCGCACCTTTAAGCAAAAAGTAAACTCTCTCGGCGGGATCACCAGGGAAAAAGATCGTTTTCCCCCGTTCAAAGGGTTCTACGACAGGGGGATAGGGGCCGCCACCAATGCGGCGAAAAACGGCTGCTAGAGGTTTATCCTGTGGTACAGATATTTCCATCACACTTTAATATAACACCGGAAAAATAAGGGGTTTGAAAACACCAAGGGGTGATATGGCAGAAGTCGTAGGGACGCAAGGCCTTGCGCCCGTACAGAAGTCAGAAGTAAAACCTTTATAGTTAATGGTTTTAAAACCTGTATATGGTACCTCATCCAACTGCACACCGCTATAAGTTCATGATAGAAACAACACTTTAACGTATCTTCAAGGGTTTTTGCTACGTTTTGCTTCACAATGTTCCTATTGGGATAATAGATCCCTCGTTATGTCAATGATTATAGCCACCCATCTTCCATAATGGGGGCGTAATGCTTAGAAAACTTGTCCAATTGTCCAGAAGACTATGTTAGATTTAACCGGAAAGAACGCGCTCGTTACAGGAATTGCCAATAATCGCTCGATCGCTTGGGGAATTGCTCAACAACTCCATAAAGCGGGGGCTAACCTCGGTGTTACCTATTTACCCGATGAAAAAGGACGTTTTGAAAAGAAAGTCAGAGATGTGGTTGAACCCCTTAACCCCTCGATTTTTGTGCCTTGTAATGTCCAAGATGAGGCCCAGGTGGCTGAAACTTTCCAAGCAGTGGCCGATACTTGGGGAAAGTTAGATATTTTAATCCATTGTTTGGCTTTTGCAGATAAGGAAGGGTTAGGGGGCGACTTTAGTGGAGTTTCCCGTGAAGCTTTTAGTCAGTCTCTGGAAATTAGTACCTTTTCTTTGGCTAATATGGCTAAATATGCTAAACCTTTGATGAGCTCAGGGGGCAGTATTGTCACTTTGACTTATGTAGGGGGCGTAAAGGTCATCCCTAATTATAATTTGATGGGAGTGGCTAAAGCGGGTTTAGAGATGAGTGTGCGCTATTTAGCGGCGGAATTAGGCCCTAATAATATTCGGGTGAATGGTATTTCTGCGGGCCCTATTCGTACTTTAGCTTCTTCTGCGGTAGGGGGCATTTTAGATATGATGCGTCATGTGGAAAATGTGGCCCCTTTGAAACGCACGGTAACTCAATTAGAAGTAGGAAATACCGCCGCTTTTTTGTGTAGTGAATTGGCTAGTGGGATCACTGGACAAATCATTTATGTGGATGCAGGTTACGAAATTATGGGAATGTAAAAGCCTTGATTTTTATGTAGGGGCAAAGGGAATTTTGCCCCTACAGATAATTAATAATAATTAAACGATTGGTTGGGGTTTATGCGCTACTGCCCAAAGGTCTAAATTTTTGCTCTCTACCTTAACGTTTTCAAATCCACAATTAATGAACTTCTGTTGCAGGGTGGCCACAGTAAAACCTGTTCTATGAGCCATAAAATAGTTACCACGGGCAATAGATGCCCCAAACCCAAAGCAAATATCTAGGGCAGAAATTGGCCCCGCAGGAGACTGATAAATGGGTTCTTCTAATTTTCCTTGGGCAATGTAAGCGGCGGCTTTTTGTAAGTCTGGCATGGTAGCTAACACAAACCCCCCTGGTTTCAATATGCGTAAAAATTCTTTAAAAGCAATCGGAACTTCATGGGCATAGAGATGTTCTATATTGTGGGATGTCCAGATCGCATCAACGGCATTATCGGGAATTTGGGGCATAGAAATAATATTAGCAATAAGATCAGGTTGTACCGCCGGGTTGAGATCTACTCGTAATTCTTTCCATTCTTGGCCGTGAAAGGTTGAATGCAGTTTTTCGATTCTTTTTGGCCCACAACCGACATGGAGAACATATTTATAGTTGGGATCAAAGGTGATAATGGAATTTTGTAATTGGTTCATAGTTGTTTATTTAAAGGTTTTTGGGTTTTGGTTAAAATATCCTGTAGGGGCGAATTGCGTTCGCCCTTATCCAATATAATGGGAATCAGCGCAATTTGGGCCCAAATTGCGCCCCTACGGTTTCGGGTTAAAATATCTGTCGGCTCAACCGCGTTCGCCCTTATCCAATATAATGGGAATCAGCGCAATTTGGGCCCACGCGATGCGCCCCTAGGTTTCGGGTTAAAATATCTGTCGGCTCAACCGCGTTCGCCCTTATCCAATATAATGGGAATCAGCGCAATTTGGGCCCACGCGATGCGCCCCTAGGTTTCGGGTTAAAATATCTGTCGGCTCAACCGCGTTCGCCCTTATCCAATATAATGGGAATCAGCGCAATTTGGGCCCACGCGATGCGCCCCTAGGTTTCGGGTTAAAATATCTGTCGGCTCAACC